>DASQWI010000015.1 GCA_035640355.1 Actinomycetota bacterium | reverse complement strand
GGCCCCCTCGGGAAGGACCGGCAGCGCGATCCGGACGAAGCCGTAGGTGCCCATCTTCAGCATCACGCCGGCGAGCAGCACGGACCCGATCGTGGGGGCCTCGGTGTGCGCGTCCGGCAGCCACGTGTGGAACGGCCACATCGGCACCTTGACAGCGAACCCGAGCCCGACCGCTGCGAACACGATGAGCTGGAATCCCTGCGAGAAGCCGCCCTGTTGTGCGTATCGCTGGAGCTCCACGATGTCGAACGTGCTCGGCTCGGCGGTGAAGAACAGGGCCAGGAAGCCGAGCAGCATGAACACAGAGCCAAACAGCGTGTACAGGAAGAACTTGATCGCCGCGTACTCGCGGTTGGCGCTACCCCAGATCCCGATCAGGAAGTACATGGGGATCAGGACGAGCTCCCAGAACACGAAGAACAGGATCAGGTCGAACGCGATGAACGTTCCGGCCATTCCCGTCTCGAGAACCATCGTCAGTGCCAGGAACCCCTTCGCCCGTCCCGGGCTGGGGACGAACCGCCACGTGTACACGGCGCACAGAAACGAGATGGCGAACGTAAGCACGTACAGGGGGAGGCTGATCCCGTCGATCCCGACGTGGAATCGGGCTGAGATCGCCGGGATCCACGCAGTGTCGAGCTCGAACTGCAGCGCCGATCCCCCGCCGTAGTCGAACCCGACCAGGATCGCGATCGCCACGACGAGCGCGGCGCCGGTGAACACGATCCCCAGCGCTCGGATCGTGACCTCGTTCTCCCGCGGTACGAGCGTGATCACGAGCGCGCCGGCGAGCGGCAGCAAGGTCGCGATGGTGATCGCTGAGTTGTCCCAAGTCATCGCCCGACTTCCCCTCTCAGATCCGGGTGACCACGATGGCCAGGATCACGACGCCGGTGAACAGGAACGCCGCGTACCGCTGGACGTTGCCCGACTGGATGTAGCGGAGGATCCCTCCGGTGAACCCGGCGGTCCCGGCGGCGCCGTTGACGGCGCCGTCGATGACGCGCCGGTCGAACCACGCGACGACCAGTGAAAAGGCGCGCGCAAGCGCGGCCGCGCCGTTCACGACGCCGTCGATCACGTTTCGGTCGAACCAGTACACGGCCGACGACAGCCTGTCCCTGATCGGCAGGACGATGTAGTTCATGTACGCACGATCGATGTAGTAGCGGTTCTGGAGCGTGGTGGTGGCTGGGCCGAGCTGGAGGACCGGGTCTTCCTCACGGCGCCTCCCGTACAGGCCCCAGCCGACGGCGATCCCCGCGATGGCGACGGTGACCGCGATCGCCGCCACCAGCGGTGAGAACTCCGGGACATGCGGCTCCTCGAAGAACACCCACTGCGCGAACGGCGCGCTCAGCTGCGGCGCGCCGACGAACCCGACGACGACGGTCGCAGCAGCCAGCGCCACGAGGGGTCCCGTCATCGACACCGGCGCCTCGTGCGGATGTCCGTGCCCTCGGTACTCCCCGAAGAACGTCAACGCGACCCCCCGGGTCATGTAGAACGCCGTGAGGAACGCCGTGACGAGGAAGGTCACGAACAGGACGGGATGTCCATCCGACGCCACCGTGATCAGCTCGTCCTTGGACCAGAACCCGGCGAGCGGCGGGATCCCGGCAAGCGCGAGCGACCCGGTTAGGAACGTCCAGTACGTCGTCCGCAGGGGCGCCCGTAGGCCACCCATCTCGCTCATGTTGTTGGAGTGCACCGCGTGGATCACCGCGCCCGCGCCGAGGAACAGCAGCGCCTTGAAGAACGCATGCGTCCACAGGTGGAAGAACCCGGCGGTGACACCCTCCGGCCCCATCGACAGTCCAGCAACCATGTACGCGAGCTGGCTGATCGTCGAGTACGCCAGCACCCGTTTGATGTCGTCTTGCACGATCGCGAGCAACGCAGCGCCCAACATGGTGATCCCGGCGATGATCGCTATGAACTGCAGCACGAAGGGATCGGCATGCACGAAGACCTCGTACAGTCGCCCGACCAGATACACGCCTGCGGCGACCATGGTCGCTGCGTGGATCAGCGCCGAGACCGGCGTCGGTCCGGCCATCGCGTCGGGGAGCCACACGTGCAGGGGGAACTGCGCCGACTTGCCGATCGTGCCGCCGAACAGCAGGAGCGCCGCACCCGAAACGAGCGCGTTCGACGCACGGCCTTCGGCGATGACGTGTCCGACTTCCTCGATGTTCGCCGTCTCGAACCCCGCCGCAAACACGAGCGCGAAGATGCCGAACGTGAAGGGGACGTCGCCGATCCTCGTCGTGATGAACGCCTTGATCGCCGCGCTGGAGTTCTCGCGCTCCTCCCACCAGTGACCGATCAGCAGGTACGAGCAGACGCCCATGACCTCCCAGCCGAGAAGCAGCTGGAACAGGTTGCTCGCGATGACGACGTTGAGCATCGCCGCCGTGAACAGCGACAGGACGACGAAGAACCACGTGTACCGTTGATCGCCGTGCATGTAGCCGACGGAGTAGATGTGGACACAGAGCGAGACGGCGGTGACGACGACGAGCATGACGGCGGCAAGGCCGTCGATGAGCTGACCCGCTTCGACGTGGAACGAGCCCACCTGGAACCACTGGACCGACTTGACGAACCGTCCCCCGCCGTGCCCCACGAACTGCCACAGCGCGCCGACCGACAGCACGAACGCCGTGCCGACGGCGAGGATCCCATAGACGGCCCCCTTGCCGGGCGTTCGCTTGCCGATGAACAGCGTGAGCACGGCCGAGACCGTGGGCAGCAGGACGATGAGCCAAGCGTTCTCGACGAACCAGTTGGCCGCGGCAGGCGCGGCGGACTCCTGCCCGATCACGAGTCTCCTACCACTTGAGGAGGTTCACCTCGTCGATGTTGATCGTCTCCCGGTTGCGGTAGATCAGGATCACGATCGCCAGGCCGATGCCCACCTCCGCCGCCGCAACGGCGATCACGAACAAGGCGAACACCTGCCCCGCGAGCGAGCCCAGCGCCTGACTGAACGCCACCAGGTTGATGTTCACTGCGTTCAGCATCAGCTCGATCGACATCAGCACGAGGACCCCGTTCCGCCTGGCAAGCACGCCGTAGACGCCGATCGAGAACAGGGCCGCCGAGAAGAGCAGGACGATGGGGAGCCTGATCACGTCGAGTCGTCCCTGCGCGACAGCACGATCGCGCCGATCAGCGCGCCGAGCAGGAGGAACGACACGACCTCGAACGGCAAGACGTAGCGGCTGAAGATCGATTCGCCGACGGCAGCCGCTCCCCCGGTTCGGGGTTGGATCTTCGGGCCGTCCCACGAGAACGCGTCCTGGATCAGGAAGATCAAGCCGGCCAGGATCGCCAGGGCGACCACGATCGCGGCTCCACGACGTTGATTGTCGAGGGCCTCTCGGCCGATCGGTGCCTTGGTCAGCATCAGGCCGAACAGGAACAGGATCACGATCGCGCCGACGTAGATCAGGATCTGTACCCAGGCGACGAACTCGGCGGCCAGGAGGAGGTACGCGCCACCGGCGCTCGCGAGCGTCACGACGAGGTACAGCGCCGCGTGCACGACGTTCCGCGCCGTCACGACACGGAGAGCGGCGACCGTCCCGATGAGGGCGAGCAGGATGAACGCGTACTCATGGGCCGTCATGGCGGCTAGCCCCCTCCGGCCTTCTTGCGAGCCTCGATGATCCCCGCGCGCTTGGCCAGTCCGTCAGCAACGCGGCGGTCCTTGCCCTGCGCGAGCTGCTCGGCGAGCACGCGCTCATACGTCTCGGCGTCAGGCTGGACCTCGACGTGCGCGGCGGCAGCCGGGGCGGGCGTCGGAGCCGCGGCGGCCGGCGTCTGCTCGTGGGGCGTCGGCTGCTCGGCCGGCGGAGCGGGAGCGGCCGGGGCGGCCGCGGCAACGCCGGCCGGTTGGTCCGTGGTCGGGGCCGCGCCCGATGGTGCCGGAGGCTCGGCAACGGCCGCGGGGGTGGGAGCGGTCGGTGATGCGGCCGCGGTGGACGGCGAGGCAACCTCTTGAGCGGGCTCGGCGCCCTCCTCGAGCTCGGGCGGCGGCAGGACCGTGTACGTCCACTCCTCGAGCTTCTCCTTCTCGTGGACCAGCTCGACGATGTCGTACTCGGAGTACTCGAACTCCGGGCTCCAGAACAGCGCGTCGAACGGGCACACCTCGACGCAGATCCCGCAGTACATGCACAGCGCGTAGTCGATCGCGAACCGGTCGAGCACCTTGACCGACCGCGCCTTGCCGCCCGACGCCGGATCGTGCGTCTCCTTGTGGGTCTCGATGTAGATGCACCAGTCGGGGCACTCCCGTGAGCACTTCCAGCAAACGGTGCAGTTCGCTTCCTTGAGCGCGATCACCCCGCGCGTGCGAGGAGGAAGGTCGGGCTTTTCCTCCGGGTACTGTTGCGTGATCGAAGGCCGGAGCGCGTGCTTGAGCGTGACGCCCAGGCCCTTGACCAGGCCGAGGCCGGTTCCGCGAACCTCAGGCGACGTTCGGGCGTCGTCTTCGTCGATCGACATCTAGAACGCCACCTTCAAGATCCCCACCACCAAGACCTGGAGCAACGCCAACGGGATCAGCGTGAGCCACGAGAGGCGCTGGAGCTGGTCCTCGCGCATCCGCGGGTACGTCGCGCGCAGCCATATGATGAAGAACGAAAGTGCCCCGATCTTTGCCGCCATCCACAGCGGCTCCGGGATCGCCTCGAGGAACGGCGCCGGCTGGTATCCGCCGAGGTACAACACGGACGCGACGGCCGACAGCGCCACGATGCCGCCGTACTCCGCGAGCAGGAAGAACGCGAACTTCAGCCCGGTGTACTCGGTCAGTGCGCCGAAGATGATCTCCGAGTCGGCCACCGGCATGTCGAACGGCGGACGTGTGAGCTCGGCGAGCGCCGCGACGACGAAGATGCCGAACCCGATCGGCTGCGAGATGACGAACCAGTACTGCTGCTGCGCCTCGACGATCCCTACCATCGAGAGCGTGGCCGCCTGCATAACGACAGCGGCTGCGGCGAGGACGAGCGGCAGCTCGTACGCGATCAGCTGGGCGGCGGCGCGAAGCGCGCCGATCAGCGAGAACTTGTTCGCCGAGGCCCACCCGGCCATCAACGTTCCGATCACGCTCACCGACGTGACGGCGAGAACGAAGAAGATGCCGACGTCGAGGTTCAGGATGAAGATCTCGTCGGAGAACGGGATCACGACGAACAGCGCGATGTACGGCACGAGCACGACGCCGGGGGCGAGCGAGAACACCCAACGGTCAGCAGCCGCGGGGATGACGTCCTCCTTCTGGATGAACTTCACTCCGTCGGCGAGCAGCTGTGCCCAGCCGTGGAACATGCCCGCGTACATCGGCCCAAGCCTGGCCTGCATGTGCGCGAGGACCTTGTGCTCCAAGTAGCCGACGCCGAGCGGTGCTACGAGGAAGAACACGATGACCACGGCGGTCTTGACGATGAGCACGAGCCAATAGCTGCTCAGCCATTGGTCGACGAAGCTCACGCCCGACTGCGCGATCACTCCTCCTCTTCCTCCTCCTCGCCCTCGACGGCGCCGGGCCACGGTTTCACCACGCGGGACATGAGCTCGAAGTCCTTGCGCAGCGGATGGCCCTCGAAGGCCTCGGCGAGGAGCAGGCGAACGGGCATCGGGTGGTCGTCGAACGTAACGCCGAACATCTCCATCGTCTCGCGCTCGTGCCAGTTCGCCGTCGGGTAGATGTCCGAAATGGTCGGACACACCAAACGATCCGCCGGCAGGACCACCTTCACGCGGACGTTGTGCTTGCGGCTCGTCGAGAAGACGTGCGTGACGATCTCGATCCCTGCTTCACCGCGGTCGACGCCCGCCGTGAAGTCGCAGTAGTCGCACGCCAAGTCCGGTTCGTCACGAAGGAAGCGCATGAGCTCGCGGTAGCGCTCGATCGAGACCGTGACGACCGAGTGACCGAACTGATCCTCGAACGCGAGGACGTCGTCCCCGAACTGCGCGCGAACGCGCGTCTCGACCTCAGGGGGCGGCAGCGGGAGTGCGCTTGCCACTCCACTTCTCCCTGATGTCCTCGCCGGCGATCTTCTCCTGTAGACGAATGATCCCCTCGAGCAGTGCCTCGGGCCGAGGCGGACACCCCGGCACGTAGACGTCGACCGGCAGGATCTGGTCGATCCCCTTCGTTACCGAGTACGAGTCCCAGTAAGGGCCCCCGCAGTTGGAGCAGGATCCCATCGAGATCACGTACTTGGGTTCGGGCATCTGGTCGTACAGGCGCTTGATCACCGGCGACATCTTGTCCGTCGGCGTACCGGCGATGACGAGCAGATCCGCCTGTCGGGGCCCGTGCGCGAAGGGGATCACCCCGAACCGGATGAAATCGTGCTTGGACGTCGATGCCGCGATGAACTCGATGGAGCAGCACGCGAGCCCGAAGTTGAACACCCACAGCGAGTAGCGCCGCCCCCAGTTGAGCAAGAACTTGACCGGCTGGATCTGGGCGAGCGGCGTCTTCTCGGTGATCAGGCCCACCGCAGCACCCCCTTGCGCCACGCGTAGAGGAGCCCGACGGCGAGGATGCCGATGAAGATACCCATCTCCACGACTGCCTGGTAGCCGAGCCCCTCGAAGATGCCGGCCCACGGGAACAGGAAGACGGCCTCGACGTCGAAGATCACGAACAGGAAGCCGTAGATGTAGTAGCGGACCTGCGACTGCGACCAGCCCTGGCCCACGGGATCGATACCGCACTCGTAGGTCAGAAGCTTCGTGGGGATCGGACGCCGGGGAGCAACCAGCCGCGCGGCCCCGAACGCCACCGCAACGAGGCCGATGCCGGTCACCAGGACCGCGAGGACGACCCCGTAGGACTCGTAGTAGGTCTCCACTTAGTGGGGCTCCACGCTTGTGAAGGTTTTCTCGAGCGCCGCGGATTCTAACAACCGAGCGTTCGCTCGCTTCCGCTCGCTCACTTCTTGAGCCTCCGCACCCCGGCCCTCGCGTCGCACCGCGCCGCAAGGTATTCGGCAAGCTGGTCGAGCGCGAAGCTCGCGGTGCCCTGCTGGAGCCGCCGAACCAGGGCCTGCGCCCGGTCGACCTCGGCAACCACCGCAGCTCGGGCGTGCGCGAGTCCTTCGGCCGAACGAACGATCTCGAGCGACCGCGCCAGGTCGTCGACTCCCGCGCGCCCGGACGCCAGCAGGACGCGGAGCTCGTCGCCGTCCGGAACCCGATTCAGCGCGTGCAGGACGGGCAACGTGAAGACTCCCTCGCGAAGGTCCTGACCGGGCTCCTTCTCCAGCTCACGCTCCGTGGCCGTCACGTCCATGATGTCGTCCGACAGCTGGAAGGCGAGACCGAGCGCCTCGCCGAATTCCTCGAGCACGTCAACGTCCTCAGCCGGGGCGTCGGAGAGCATCCCGCCCAGACGACAAGACGTCGCGATCAGTGCGCCCGTCTTCCGGCGGATGATCTCCATGTACGCGTCTTCGGTCTGGTCGACGCGGCCGGCGGCCTCCACCTCTCGGATCTGCCCGTCGCAGAGCGTGGCGATCGTCCGCGCGAGGAGGGCGCAGATGTCCGTGCCGAGATCTGTCGAGATCTCCGATGCCCGCGCGAACAGGTAGTCGCCGGTGAGGATCGCCACGGTGTTGTTCCACCGGACGTTCGCCGCCTGCACGCCATGACGCGCATCGGCCTCGTCGATCACGTCGTCGTGGTACAGCGTCGCCTGGTGGACGAGCTCGATCGCCGCCGAGCCGGCGATGAGCCTGGGGTCGGTCGGGTCGCCGAAGTACCCCGACAACAGCACCAACATCGGGCGGAACCGCTTGCCCCCCGCCTTCAGCAGGTACGACGAGGTGCGGGCGAGCATGTCGGAGTCGGCGCGGACGGCCTTCTCCAGCGCCGCCTCGACCTCGTCCAGGCGAGCGCGAACCGCGCGCTCGAGCTCGGCGTCGGGCGCCTCCAGACCGGGGATGATGCGGCGGCTCACCCTCCCGTCACCTGGCTTCCTTCGCTGCCCTCACGTGGGGCCGACCCTACCCGGGCGCGGGGCAGCATCACCAACGAAGCACCGCCGCCCGGTCCAGGAACCCGGCGATGAGCCCGGGGAACACGCCGAGCGCGAGAACCGCGAACGCCGGAACGGTCACCGCCAGCCGAGGCAGAACCGTCTCGTCCGTCTCGGCCACGCCCTCGGGTTCCTGCATGTACATGAGCACGATCACTCGCAGGTAGAAGAAGGCGGCCACGACGCTGGCCACGACGCCGACGAGCGCGAGCGGCCACGCCCCGACGTCGATCGCCGCGCCGAACACGTACACCTTGGCAACGAACCCCGCCGTCGGCGGGATCCCTGCGAGCGACAGCAGGAACAGCGCGAGCAGCGCGGCGAGGAGAGGGCTCCTGCGCCCGAGTCCCCGATAGGAGGCGAGCGTCGTTCGGAGCTCTCCGCGCGCCGAGACGAGCATCACGACCCCGAAGGCGCCGAGCACCGTGAACGCGTACGAAGCCAGGTAGAACAAGGCGGCGCGGATCCCCGTCTCCCCGGCGGCCACCACGCCGGTCAGCACGAACCCCGCGTGGCTGATGCTCGAGTACGCGAGCATGCGTTTGATGTCGGTCTGCGCGATCGCCAGCACGGATCCGACGACCACAGAGATCGCCGCCAGTGCCCACACCAGTGGACGCCAATCCCACGCCAGCGGCTGCAGCGCGATGTTGAACACGCGGATCAACGCGGCGAACCCGGCGACCTTCGTCGCGGCCGACATGTACGCGGTGACGGCAGTCGGAGCGCCTTGGTAGACGTCTGGCGTCCACATGTGGAACGGCACCGCCGAGACCTTGAAGGCGAATCCAACCGCCAGCAGTCCCATCCCCGCGAGCGCAAGCGCGACGCCCTCGGTCGCACCGGCCAGCGCGCGCGAGATCGACGCGAGGCTCGTCGAACCGGTCGCGCCGTACGCCATCGCCACGCCGAACAGGAAGAATGCCGACGAGAACGCCCCGAGGAGGAAGTACTTCATCGCGCCCTCGACGGAACCGAGACGAGACGACAGCCCGGTCATCACGTACAGGGCCAGCGAGAGGATCTCCAGCGCCAGGAACACCACGATCAGGTCCGCGGCGACGGCGATGAGCGTCATCCCCGACGTCGCGAGCAGCACCAGCGCGTACAACTCGGCGCGCCACTCGTTGGAGCGCTCGAAGTAATGATGGCCGTACACGAGGCCGATCGCCGCGATCACCAGTAGGAGGAGCCGTACGACGACGCCGAACCGGTCCGCGGTCACGGCGCCGGCGAGCGCCGTGGTCTCGCCCTCTCGGTTCCACAACAGGACCGACGCGACGAGCGCGCCGGCGACCCCTGCGAGCGAAAGGCCCAGAATCGCCACGTGTGCCAGGCCGCGCCAGACCACCGGAAGCAGGAGCACGACGATCGCCGATCCCACCAGGACGAGCTCGGGCCCGATCGCGACGACGTCGATCTCCGGCGTGGTGATCATCCGGGACCTGCGGTCTGGGCCACGGGGGAAGGCCGGTAGGAAGGCTGGACCTCGGCGCGGATGCCGCCCGGCAGACCGGCCTGATTCGTCTCGACCGCGCGGACCCACCTGACGACGCCACTTGCGGATGGGTCGATCCGCTCGAGCACCGGCTTGGGGTACACCCCGATCACCACCATCAGTGCGACGATCGGCACGATGGCCGCGATCTCCCGCGGCAGGACGTCACGGATCCCGCGCCACCGGTCGACCGGCGGGCCCTCGAACGTCCGCTGGTACGCCCACAGCATGTAGACAGCTCCGAGGACGACGCCCGTCACCGCGATCGCGCCGAAGAGCCGGTCCGACCCGAAGGCCCCCAGGATGACCAGGAACTCGCCGATGAAGTTGTTCAGTCCGGGCAGGCCGATCGACGAGAGCGACGCGACGAGGAACGCCGCGGCGATGCCCGGCGTGACCCGCGCCAGACCGCCCATGTCGGCGATCTCGCGGGTGTGCGTTCGCTCGTACAGGATCCCCACGACGAGGAACAGCAATCCGGTCGACAATCCGTGATTCACCATCTGGATCACGGCGCCGCTCGTTCCCTCGGACGTCAGCGTGAAGATGCCGAGGACCACGAACCCCATGTGGCTCACCGACGAGTACGCGACCAGCCGCTTCACGTCCGTCTGCATCATCGCGACGATCGCGCCGTAGACGATGCCGATCAGCGCCAGCACGGCGATCGCATCGGCGAAATACCGGGCCGCCTCGGGGAACAGGTCCAGATTGAATCGCAACATGCCGTACGGCCCCGCCTTCAACAGGAGCGCCGCCAGCACGATCGAGCCGAGCGTTGGGGCCTCCGTGTGGGCGTCGGGCAGCCAGGTGTGAAGTGGGAAGACCGGGACCTTGACGGCGAACCCGATGAAGAACGCCAGGAACAGCCACCGCTGCTCGTCGACCGATAGCGAAAGCTGCTCCAGCTGCCGGATGTCGAAGGTTCCCTGTCCGAACTGCTGCGACGCCTGGGCCCACAGGTACAGTAGACCGACCAGGATGAACGCCGAGCCGAGCATCGTGTAGAGGAAGAACTTGACGCTCGCGTACACGCGGCGAGCCGACCCCCAGATCCCGATGATCAGGAACATCGGGAACAGCAGCGCCTCGAAGAACACGAAGAACAGGAGGACGTCGAGCGCGCAGAACGCGCCGATCACCACGGTCTGCAGGGCCAGCGTCAGCGCCATGAGCTCTCGGACGCGATGGGTGACGCTCCAGGCAGACAGGACGCCGATCGGGAACATCACCGCCGACAGGACGACGAGCCAGATGCTGAATCCGTCCACGCCGACAAGGTAGGAGAGTCCCACCGAGGAAACCCATTCGACCTGCTCGACGAGCTGGTAACCCGAGGCCGACCGGTCGAACGTTGCAAGCGCGCCGACCGCGAACGCAAGGTCGGCGAGCATGACCGAGAGCGTCAGCCACTTGGCGTAGGCGTCGCTCAGCCCTCGCCACAGCATGAACGGGATGCCGATGAGCGGGAGGAAGATGATGATGGTGAGCAAGGGCATCGTTAGAACCTCAGCCCCAGGATCAGCAGCAAAACGCCGGCGCCGAGCAGGAACACGAGCGCGTACTGCCTGACGAACCCCGACTGGAGGATCGGCGCGATCCTCGACGCCCTTCCGACGTCCTCGGCCACCTCGTTCACGGTGCCGTCGACGACGCGGTCGTCGACGACGCGAACGCTGCGACCGAGGTCGGTGCCGGGGATCCGGACGAGCCACGCGTACAGCGTGTTGACGTAGAAGGCGTTCGACAGCCATCCGGCGAGCTCCGGTTGCCTTCGGGGGAAGGCTTCCCAATCCACACGACCGGAGGCCCAGATCCACCACCCGAGCGCGACCGCGCCGATCGCGATGACGCCCCCGATGACGACGAGGACGCCCTCCGGCAGGCCGAGATGCGCGGCTTCCGGAGCGCCGAGCGTCGGCTCCAGGAACCGCTCGAGGACACCGCCCTCGGCCTGGAGCCCGAGGAGCAGGCCCGCGACGACACCGCCCACGGCGAGAACCACGAGTGGCGCGTTCATCGACCACTTCGCTTCGTGGGCGCGTCCCTCGTAGCGCTTGCTCCCGAAGAACGCCAGGAACAGCGGTCGCGAGATGTACAACGCCGACAGGAACGCGGCAACGAGCGCGACCACGTACGCGGCCGTCCGGCCGGACGTGCTGGCGAAGTTCACGATGTGGTCTTTGGCGAAGAACCCCGCGAGTGGCGGGATCCCCGCGAGCGACAACGCGCCGATCGCGAACCACGTGGTGGAGATGGGCATATCGCGTCGTAGGTCGCCCAAACGCCGCAAGTCCGTCTCGTCGTGCAGCCCGTGCATGACGTTCCCGGCGGTGAGGAACAACAGGGCCTTGTAGAACGCGTGGCACACGAGCAGCAGCATCGCGCCGGTGTAGAAGCCCATCCCGGCGGCGAAGAACATAAAGCCGATCTGGCTCATCGTGGAGTACGCGAGCGCGCGCTTGATGTCGAATTGCCCGATCGAGGCGAGCGCGGCGTACACCGCCGAGATCAGCCCGATCACCAGCACGACCGGCAATGCGATGTCCGACTGCTCGAACAGGACGTGTGAGCGGACGACGAGGTAGACGCCCGCCGTCACCATCGTCGCGGCGTGGATCAGCGCCGAGACCGGGGTCGGGCCCTCCATCGCGTCGGGAAGCCACACGTGGAGTGGCAACTGCGCCGACTTCCCGACCGCGCCGGCGAGCAGGAGCAAGGAGATGGCGGTGAACGCGCCCTCAGACGCCATGCCTTGACCCGCGCGCTCACCGAGGACCTCGCCGAACTCGAGCGACCCGAAGTGCACGAAGATCAAGACGATCCCGAGCAACATCGCCGAGTCCCCGATTCGCGTCGTGATGAACGCTTTCTTCGCGGCCGAAGCCGCGGCAGGTCGGTCGCCCCAGTACCCGATCAACAGGTACGAGCACAGACCCACTCCCTCCCACCCCAGGTACAGCAGGAGGTAGTTGTCCGCCAAAACCAGCACGAGCATGAAGAAGACGAACAGGTTCAGGTAGGCGAAGAACCGGTCAGGCCGCGGGTCGTGCTCCAAGTAGCCGACGGCGTACGCGTGGATCAACGCGCCGACACCGGTGACGACGAGCACCATCGTGATCGAAAGCGGATCGACCCGGAACGCCGCACTGAGCGAGAAGCGCCCCGCGGCGAACCACTGGTACAGACGAACGACGTGGGTTCGCTCCTCGCCGGGCGACGAGAGCAGGTCGAACAGGATCAGCAGACCGAGCACGAAACCGGCTCCGACGGCGATCGTCCCGAGCGGCCCGGCCAGTCGCCCTATCTTCCGGCCGACGAACAGGTTGGCCGTGGCGCCCGCGAGCGCGACCGCGGGGATCAACCACACGAGGTCCGGCACCGTCAGCCTCGCAGCAGACTCGCGTCGTCGACGATGGCGCTGTGCTTCCGTCGGTACACGTTCAGGATGATCGCGAGGCCGACGACGACCTCGGCCGCGGCGACGACCATTGAGAAGAACGCCAGCACCTGGCCGTCGAGCTCGTTGTGCATCCGGCTGAACGCGACAAGCGCGACGTTCACCGCGTTCAGCTGCAGCTCGACCGACATGAAGATCACCAGCGCGTTCCGGCGCACCAGCACACCGACGGTGCCGATCGCGAACAGCGCAGCCGAAAGGATCAAGAAGTACGCGATCGGCGTCCTCACGCGACGGGCTCCCTCTCGCGCCGATCGACTGCGGCCGCCTGCTCTGCCCTCGTGATCGCCCGAGCTCGCCTGGACGCCAGGACCATGACGGCGATCGCGGCGATGATCAGCAGGATCGACGTCACCTCGAACGGGAAGAAGTAGGTGCGGAACAGCACTCGCGAGAGCGCCTCGGCGTTTCTGACGAGTCCGCGGTTCGCCACCTCGTCGAAGTTCTCGGGACCGCGCGTGGCGAACCCGACGCCGGCCCTGATGGCGAAGAACAGCTCGACCGCGATCCCCAGGCCGAGGACGATCGCCAGCGGCCGCTGTCCCCGGAGCTGCTCGATCAGCGTCTCCTCGCGGTCGACGCCGAGCAGCATGATCACGAACAGGAACAGCACCATGATCGCGCCCGCGTACACGATGATCTGCACGGCGAACAGGAACGGGGCGCCGAGGATCAAGAAGAAGACGGCGATCGTGAAGAAGTTCACGATGAGGAACAACGCCGCGTGAACCGCATTGCGCTGGAAGAGCATGCCGATGGCGCTGCCGATCGAGATCGGCGCGAACACCCAGAACACGACGTTGTCGAGCGGCATCTAGCCCTCTCCGGTTCCGGGCGCCGTTCCGAGGGGCAGCGGCGGCTCGAGGAGCTGCTCCTTGGTCAGGATGGCCTCCTCGCGGGAGAAGAAGCTCATCTCATAGGCGCTGGTCAGCGTGAGCGCTCGCGTGGGGCACGCCTCCACGCAGAGGCCGCACATGATGCAGCGCAGGTAGTTGATCTGGTAGTCCTTTGCGTACCGCTCGCCAGGGCTCGTCGGATTCTCGGGGTCGTTGTCCTCACCGACCACCCAGATCGCGTCGGCGGGACAGGCGTACGCACAGAGCTCGCACCCGATGCACTTCTCCAGGCCGTTCTCGTGCCGGTTCAGCAGGTGACGCCCGATGTGGCTCCGGGGGGGCGGCTGCACGATCTGGCTCGGGTACTGCTCGGTGACGTCGCGGCGGAAGACCTGCTTGAAGACGGTTCCCATACCTTTCGCGATCGCGCCGATCGCACCGCCGAAGTCGACGCCCGGCCGCCGGTCACTCACGGCTGTCGTACCTCCCGGGAAGCGGGTCGCGAGAGCAGCGGCCACACGAGTGAGAGAGCGAGAACCGCCGCCACGACGAGCGCCGCGCCGATGATGACCGCACGCCGGCTGTAGACGTCGGGCAGCACGACGACCGCACCCGTGGCCAGGATCCACACGAGCCCGAACGGGATCAGGACCTTCCACCCAAAGCTCATCAGCCGGTCGTAGCGGAACCGCGGCAGCGTCGCACGAACCCAGATATAGACGTAGATGATCAGGAACACCTTCAGCAAGAACCACAGGACCGGCCACAGCCACGGCAGGAAGTCCGGCGCCGGACCTCGCCACCCGCCGAGCCACAGCGTCGTCGCGACAGCGGCAACGGTGATGACGTTGAGGTACTCGCCGAGGAAGAACATGGCGAACTTGATGCCGGAGTACTCGGTGTGGTACCCGGCGACGAGCTCGGACTCGGCCTCAGGAAGGTCGAACGGCGGACGGTTGGTTTCGGCCAGCCCTGCGATCAGGTAGATCACGAACGAAGGGAACTGCGGCACGATGTTCCATACCGTGTCCTGGCCGGCGACGATCTCCGACATCCGCAGCGAACCCGAATACATGAGGACGGCGACCAGCGCGAGCGCCAACCCCACCTCGTAGCTGATCATCTGCGCGGTGCTTCGGATGCTGCCGAGGAGCGGGTAGTTCGAGCCGCTGGACCAGCCCGCGAGGACGATCGAGTAGACCATCAGCGACCCCATGGCCAGGATCCACAGGACGCCGATGCTGAGGTCGGCGATCTGGAACGGAACGTGTCGGCCGAACAGTTCGACACCGGGTCCGAACGGGATCACAGCAAAGGACAGGAACGCCGGAAGCAAGGAGATGACCGGCGCGATCGCGTAGACGGGTCGGTCCACGAGCGTCGGTGTGATCCCTTCCTTGAAGAAGAGCTTGATGCCGTCGGCGAGCGTCACGAGCACGCCTCGCGGCCCGGCGCGCATCGGCCCGACGCGCGTCTGCATGTCGGCGATGACCTTGCGCTCGATCCAGATCAGGACCAGCACGCTGAGGAGCAGCGCGAAGAAGACGACGACGACGCGGACGACGAGCAGTACCCAGTCGAGCCAGTCCATCATGCCTCCACGGGGGTCCGCACAGCGTTTGCCCCCTCCGCGACCTGCACCGGCTCGACCGTGGCCGGTTCGATGAAACCGGCCCCGAGCAACCGGTTCGCGGCGAACCCCGGCTGGTTGAACGGAACGAACACGGCGCCCTTCGCGACGTCCCCCGTCACGCGCAGCGGAAGCTCTGACTCCGCGGTCTCCGTTCGAACCCGCACCCGATCGCCGTGGTGCAGCGCATGCTTCTCGGCGTCCTCCGGATGCATCTCGACGAAGACTTCCTCCTCCAGTGCGGCCTTGAGTTCGTCGGCGCCCTCGACCATCCGGCCCTCGTCCACGAGCAGCGGATAGGTGAATGCGGTGAGCTCGCCGGCGAGCTGGGGCCGGCCCGTTCCGGTCCACGCGGTCGAGCGCACGGGAACCGCGCGCGGTGCGAGGAGCGGAGCAGCCTCCTCGCGGAGCGCGTCGATCGTCTCGAACCCGAGGCTGCAACCCATGGCCTCCGCGAGCCCGACGAAGATCTGCCAGTCCGGCCTGGAGACACCGGCGGGGGCGCGGACCGGACGGAAGGACTGCGAGCGCCCCTCCCAGTCCGTCGTCCGGCCCTCCCGCTCCGGCCACGCCGTCGCCGGGAGGAACGCATCGGCGTACGGCTCCAGGTCGCCGAGCTCGAGGCCCTGGACGACCTTGTACCGGGCGTTGCGGAGCGCGCGCGTGGTCAGCGCGTCGTTCGGCAGGTCGCGGAGAGGATCGACACCGATCAGGAACAGCAGGTCGATCTCGCCATTCGCCGAGGCCTCGAGGATCTGCCTGGTCGAGCGGCCAGCCGAGGCCGATGGAAGCTGGCCCCACGCGGCTTCGACCTCGGCGCGTTCGTCGTCGACGTTCATGCGTCGCCCTCCGGGAAGCAGTGAGGGATGGACGCCGGCCCTGAGCGCGCCGCGGTCGTTCGCGCGCCGAGTCACGAACGCGAACCTCGAGCCGAAGCGGTTCGCCACCGAGAGCGCGACGTCCGCCGCGAGCGGGTGCTCCGTCAGGCGTTCGCCGGCGATCACGACGGCGTCCCCGCCCGCCGCTCGGAGTGCCGATGCCACGCGACCGGCGAACGACTCCTCGCCCTCGGCCGCTTCATGGATCTGCTCGAGCACGTATGTCTGGTGCTCGGGCCGGGCGAGCTCGTGCTCGGCGACGTCGGCCAGTCGCGTCATCCGCGGATGGATCACGAACACGCGCGCGCCGCGACGAACGGCTTTGCGGATCCGAAGATGAAGGATTGGCACCTCCTGCTCCGTGTCCACACCCGCGACGAGGATGGCCGGCGCGCGCTCAACGTCCTCGTACGTCGTCCATTGAGGGACCCCGGCGGCGACCTCTTCCGCACGTCCTCCGTTGAACGAGCGCCGATGATCCAGATCGTTCGACGCAAACACCGTGCGCGCGAGCTTCGACAACGCGTACGCGTCCTCGTCAGCCAGCCGGCCACCGGTGATGAAAGCGACGCGCGCGCCCTTCGACCACCGCGCGATCTCGCCGAACACCTCGTCGAACGATGCCGGCTCCAGACCGCGGTCGCGGATCAACGGTGTGGTGACTCTCGTGTCGAGGTCCGAATGGCGGAAGGCGTACCGGCCCTTGTCGCAGATCCAGGCGTCGTTCACCTCGACGTTGTCGCGCGCGAGCACGCGCACGATCTCGCCGCGGCGCACGTCGACCTTCACGTTGCACCCGGACGAGCAGTGCCCGCACACGGAGTCGGCGCTCGACAGATCGAACGGACGAGCGGCGAATCGATACGGGGTCGACGTCAGCGCGCCGACGGGGCAGATCTGAACCGTGTTCCCGCTGAACGGTGAGCGGAAGTCCTCACCGGCGGCGATCGAGACGCGTTCGCCCGCGGAACGCGCGAACAGCTCGATGAACCGGTCGCCGCTGATCTCGTCGCAGAATCGCGTGCAACGGGCGCACAGCACGCATCGTTCGCGGTCGAGCGCGACGAGCGGCGACAGCGCCAGCGGCTTCGCGTACACACGCTTGGGTTCGGTGTACCGGCTCTCGCCCGGGCCGAAGGCGAGCGCCTGATCCTGCAGGGGGCATTCGCCGCCGCGGTCGCAGATCGGGCAGTCGAGCGGATGGTTCAGAAGGAGGAACTCGAGGTTCGCGACTTGCGCCTCCTTCGCGACGGCCGAGGCGTTCTGCGTCTTCACCACCATGCCCGGCGCTACGTCCGTCGTGCACGACGTGAACAGCTTCCGCTGCCCCTCGATCTCGACGTAGCACTGACGGCACGCGCCGATCGGTTCGAGGAATGGGTGATCGCAGAATCGCGGGATCTCGATCCCCAGTTGCTCGGCGGCGCGGATCACGAGGGTGCCCTTGGGAACGGTGACTTCCTTGCCGTCGACGGTGAGCGTCACCAACTCCGTCGCCGGGCTGCTCATCCCAGGACCTCGCTCAGTCCGCGGTCGCCGGCCGGCGCCTCGGCCGTCTCGTCCACCACACCAGGGCCGCGGCCGGTGAAGGGGCAGCGCCGCTCGGCGATGTGCGCCTCGTACTCGTCGCGGAAGTGCTTCAGGCTGGACTGGATCGGGCTGACCGCGCCGTCCGCGAGCGCGCAGAACGCGCGGAACAGCATGTTCTGCCCCAAGTCCTCAAGGACCGGCAGGTCTTCCGGCCTGCCGTACCCTGCCTGGATCCGTTCGAGGACGCGGGCACCCCACCACGTGCCCTCCCGGCACGGCGTGCACTTGCCGCACGACTCGTGTGCGTAGAACGCGATGAGACGTCGCGTCGCCTCGACGATGCAGTCGCTCTCGTCCATCACGATGATCGCTCCCGTACCGAGCAGTGATCCGGCCGCGGCGATCGATTCGAAGTCGAGGTGTACGTCAAGGTGCTCGTCGGTGAGCATCGGCGTGGACGAACCGCCGGGCGTCCACGCCTTCAACTGCTTCCCGTCCCGCACACCGCCGGCGTGCTCTTCGAGCAGCGTTCGGAGCGCTGCTCCCATGGGCAGCTCGTAGTTGCCCGGACGCTCGACCTTGCCGGAGACGCTGAAGATCTTCGTCCCCGGCGACTTCTCGGGACCGATCTCGGCGAACCACTCGCCGCCGTTGCGAACGATGTGCGGCACGTTGCAGAGTGTCTCGACGTTGTTGATCAGCGTTGGGCAGCCGAACAGACCTTCGACGGCCGGGAACGGAGGGCGGAGTCGCGGCTGCCCGCGATAACCCTCGAGCGACGACAGAAGCGCCGTCTCCTCGCCGCAGATGTAGGCGCCGGCACCGCGGTGCTGGATGACGTTGATCTCATAGCCGGTACCGAGAACCGATTCGCCGAAGATGCCTGCCTCGTACGCCTCGGCGATCGCTTGCTGGAGGACCAGGTCGGGCCACAGGAACTCACCCCGGCAGTAGACGTAGGCGTCGTGGCTGCCGATCGCGTACGTTGCGATGGCCAGGCCTTCGAGGAACTGATGCGGCTCGCGCTCGATCAGCTCGCGGTTGCTGAACGTGCCCGGCTCGGACTCGTCGAAGTTCGCCACGGCGTACGTCGGCTTGCCGGTGTCCTGTGGGACGAACGACCACTTCACCCCCGTGGGAAACCCAGCGCCACCTCGCCCCCGGAGCCCAGACGCCTTCACGACGTCGATCAGGTCCGCTGGCGTCATGTCGAGCGCCGTGCGGAGCGCCTCGTACCCGCCGTTCGCGCGATACCCGTCGAGGGAGAAGACCTCGTCGTTCCCCCAATTCGCGGTAATGATCTTCTCCGTCATTCCTCGACCCCCGCGAGGATCCGGGAGGCGTGCTTGAAGTCCGTGGGGGCGATGCCACGCGCAGGCTCAGGCACTTCGCCGTTGCGAAGACGCTCGACGATCTCGCGCATGCGTTCCGGCGAGACCTTGTCGTGGTTCACGAAGTCGACCTGCACGACGGGGGCGGCGTCGCATGCGCCGAGGCACTCCTCCTCGTGCACGGTGAACATCCCGTCCTCCGACACGCCGCCGCCGTGGGGAGCTCCGGTGGCATCGTGGGCCGCTTCGAACACGTCCCCCGCCCCGACCAGCGCGCACGAAAGGTTCGTGCAGACGTTCACGAGGTGCGTTCCCGTCGGCCGGAGACGGAACATCGTGTAGAAGCTCGCGACGGCCTCGACCTCCGCCGTCGTCGTGCCCAGCAGCTCGGCGACGTCACGCAGCCCGTCGGGCGTCACGTGTCCCTCGACGGACTGCACCAGATACAGCAACGGGATGATCGCGGCGCGTTCGCGGCCTTTGGGGAACCGCGCCATGATCTCTGCCGCGCGCGCGCGATCCTCGGCGCCGAGAACCGCCATCAGTCGTCGAATCCGGGCGTCAACGATCGACCCCGCCCATCACCGGATCGACGCTCGATATCACCGCGATCGTGTCGGCCACCAGCCCGCCCTCGACCATCCGCGGAACGGCCTGGAGGTTGACGAAGGACGGGTCGCGGATCTTGACCCGGTACGGGTGGTTCCCGCCATCGGAGACCACGTAGTAGCCGAGCTCGCCGCGTGGCGACTCCACTGGGACGTACACCTCGCCGGCAGGGACCGAGATGCCATCGGTGACCATCTTGAAGTGATGGATGAGGGCTTCCATCGACTCCTCCATGATGTGCTTGACGTATCGCTCCGAGTTGCCGATGCCGTCCGGCCCCACCTCGAGCTGCGCCGGCCACCGCACCTTGGGGTCCTCGGTCATCACCGGACCGGGCTCCCGCAGACGCTCGATCGCCTGCTCGACGATCCCGAGCGACTGCTTCATCTCCTCGATCCGCACCTCAAAGCGCGCGTAGCAGTCGCCTGCGTCGCGGACGGGCACTTCGAATTCGTACGTCTCGTAGCCGCAGTACGGCTCGTCACGACGGACGTCCCGTGAAACGCCGCTCGCGCGAAGGATCGGTCCGGTCACCCCGAGGGCGAACGCGTCCTTCGGGGAAAGCGGGCCTACGTGGACGTTGCGTTCGAGCCAGATGGGGTTGCGCGCGAGCAGGTTCTCGTACTCATGGATGCGAGCGGGGAGCACCTCCAAGAGCTCCTCGAGCTTCTCCTCGGCACGATCGGGAAGGTCCATCAGGACGCCGCCGATGCGCACGTACGCATGGTTCATGCGAAGGCCGGTCGCCGCCTCGAACAGCTCGAGGATCGTCTCGCGCTCGCGGAAGCCGTAGAGAATCATGCTGACCGCGCCGAGATCCAACCCGGCCGTGCCGATCCACACCAGATGCGACGCGATGCGGTTCAGCTCCATGAACAGGACCCGGAGGACTTGCGCGCGTGGCGGCGCCTCGATCCCCAGGAGCCGCTCCGCGGCTAGGCAGTACGCGGTCTCGTTGAAGAACGGCGACAGGTAATCGGCGCGGGTGACGTAGGTGACACCCTGCTGCCACGTGCGGTACTCGGTGTTCTTCTCGATCCCCGTGTGCAGGTAGCCGACGATCGGCTTGCACGAGACCACGGTCTCGCCGTCCAGCTCGAGCAGGAGGCGCAGCACCCCGTGCGTCGACGGGTGCTGAGGTCCCATGTTGATGACCATCGTTTCCTGGCGGACGTCGCCGCCCTCCAGCGGGTCTGCGCTCACGTCACCCTCCGGTCGACCGGCGGCATGAACGCGCCGCGGTACGCGGTGTCGACGCCGCCGAGCTCCTCGGTCTTGCGGAGCGGATTACCGACCCAGTCGTCTGGCATGAGGATCCGGCGAAGGTCCGGATGGCCGTCGAACGTGATCCCAAACATGTCGTACGTCTCGCGCTCGTGCCAGTCCGCGGTGGGGAACATCGGCGTGACCGAGGGCACGCGGGCATCGCCCTCGGGCACGCCGACCTTCACGCGAACGCGGTGGATGTGTTCGATCGACGCCAGGTCGTACGCCATCCAGAACCGTGGCTCGTGCCCCGGCCAGTCGGTCGCGGCGACGCTCGCCATGAAGTCGAACCTCATTTCTGGGTCATCCCGGAGCTCGCGGAGCAGCTCCAGCAGCTCGGTTCGATCGACGATCACCGTGACCTCGCCCCGAGCGACCACGACGTCGGGATACCTCGCGCGTATGCGTTCGGCGAGCGCGTCGGCGTTCAGCGGAACCGCCCCTCCTTCTGCACCTTCTCGTGGAGGCGGAGGATCCCGTACATCAGCATCTCGGGCCGGGGCGGGCAGCCCGGCACGTACACGTCCACGGGGACGACCGTGTCGACGCCCTGCACGATCGCGTAGTTGGTGAACATCCCGCCGTACGACGCGCACACGCCCATCGAGATGACCCATTTCGGCTCGGGCATCTGGTCGTAGATCGTCCGAAGCACCGGCGCCATCTTCTGGCTCACCCTGCCGGCCACGATCATCAAGTCGGACTGCCTCGGCGACGCGCGGAACAGCTCCATCCCCCACCGCGCGAGGTCGTACTTGCTCGTGCCGGTCGTTATCAACTCGATCGCGCAGCACGCCAGTCCGAACGTCACCGGCCACATGGACTGCTTCCGCCCCCACGACACTGCCTTGTCGAGCGTCGTCAGCAGGAGCCCGCGTTCGAGCTCCTCTTCCGCCTCCTGGCCCGACGACTGTTGATCGCCGCGATCCGTGTGGAACCCCTCGATGCGCTCAACGGGCATGCAGCAGCTCCCGCTCCTCCGGCGCGGTCGGGCGCGCGGCGACATCCGCGCGCCGGCTCGTCGCATCCACCCAGTCGAGCCCGCCGGCCTTCCACACGTACACGTACGCGACGAACACGAGCGCGATGAAGATCGCCATCTCGACGAGACCGAACAGCCCGAGCTGACGGAACCCGACCGCCCAGGGGAACAGGAAGATCGTCTCGATGTCGAAGATGATGAACAGCATCGACACGACGTAGAACTTCACGCTGAACCGCTCGCCCTTGGGCAACCGCTCCGGCTCGATCCCGCATTCGTACGGCGCCAGCTTCGCCGGCGTGGGCCGGTTCGGACGGACCAGCGACGAGACCAGGAGCGAGAGCACCGCGAACGCGAGCGAGAGCACCGCCAGGATCACGATCGGCAGGTACTCCCTCAGTTCCATGTCGTGCCTCCTAGGCCGCCCGCGCGAGGCGCACGAGCGCGTCCATCACCTTGTCGCGGACGTCGCCGCGCGGTCCGTCCGACAGATTGCCCATCAACCGGATCAGGAATCTCATCAACCACTCCTGCGGCAGGCCGTAGTCCGTGAGCAGACGCATCACCGTCGGATTCCCGATCGCCCGAACGAACGTGGTGCCGACCCGGTAGTACGGCTCGTACCGCTCGCGAAGGATCGTCGGATACAGGTGCGCGATGCCCGGGCGATCGCGCACGAGCGCCTCGTGGATCAGCTCGGCGGCAAGCTCCGCGGATTCCATCGCGTACGCGATGCCCTCGCCGTTGAACGGGTTGACGATGCCGGCGGCGTCGCCGACGACGAGCATCCCCGGAACGGCGGCCGGCGTTCGCGACATGCCCATCGGCAGAGGGCCGGAGAGCACGCGGCCGTCCGCGCTTTCCTCGGTCACGTTCCACTCGGGCGGCAGCATCCGCCAGAACGCGTCGAACACGCGCTGCGCGGAGACGTTCGAGAAGTTCTTGAACGTGTTCAGCAGGCCGGCCCCGAGGTTCACGTCACCGCCGGGGAGTGGGAACAACCAGCCGTAGCCGGGGAGCAAGCTGTCGCCGTCCCACAGGTCCATCCACACCTCGAGCCACGGACCGGGGTGCCGGTCGATCCGGTAGTACCGTCGCGCGGCGATGCCGATCGGCTTCGAGGGGTCGCGTCTGACGCCGACGTGCCCGGCGAACCGCGACGATGCGCCGTCGGCAACGACCACGTAGCGCGCGCGGATCTCGGCGTCCTCACCCCGCTCGAGGTCGCGGACGAGGGCGCCGGTCACCCAGCCCCTGTCGACGACCGGTTCGAGGGCCTCGGTGCGCTCGCGCAATCGCGCACCCGCGCGCTGAGCGCGCCGCGCAAGGAGCTCGTCGAACACACCGCGGGTCATCGTCAGCCCGAACCCCGGGAAGTCCTCGAGCGTCGGCCACGGCAGCTCGAGCGTGACCTTTCGCGAGTAGATCCGCAGCCCGTGGTGCCGCTCGAACGGGTGGTCCTCGGGCTCGATGCCCATCTTCCGCAGCGCGACGACGGCGCGCGGGGTCAGCCCGTCGCCACAGACCTTCTCGCGAGGGAACGTCGCCCGCTCGAGCAGCGTGACGTCGACCCCGTGGCGGGCCAAGTGGTAGGCCGCCGTGGAACCCCCCGGCCCGGCGCCGACGACCAGAACGTCGGTCTCGATCTGCGGGCTCGCTGAGCTCGACACCGGGACGTTCCCCCCGCTTCGGAGCTTGTGAAAAACTTCACAAACGATCGTACTGCCGGATTCGGTTCCGCACAAACCCTATGCGTGCCGGCTTCGACCCGCACAACCCGCGAGTGGCCCGTTCAGTCGCGCGCGTGGTCCCAGGCGACGATCCGTTCGACGTCCACGCGCAGGAACCCGATGTCCGAGACCTCGCCGGTGAAGCGGGCGAACCCGTCGCCGGCGAGGAGCGGCCGATACTTCTCGTGCCACGCCGACATCGGCCTGCGCATGTCGGCGTCCTGCGGCGTGACCAACTCGGCACGGCCGCGGATCTCGACGCCGGCGATCTCGACCCAGGCCCGCCCCAGATCGATCGTCAGCGCAACGCGTGGTTCGGCCGACGCGTTCGACCACGTCCGCCCGGGTCGCCGTGCGGAGACGTAGACCGCTTCCTCGAGCCAGACGAACCACAGGGGGACGACGTGCGGCGAGCCATCCTCGTTCACCGTGGCAACGCTGGCGACCGGAAGTCCGCCGAACATCCGCCGCGCCGCGGCGACGTCGACGTCGCGGACCTGCATCAGCCGGCCACCCGGAGCGCAGACGCGATCTCGACGAGCGCGTCCCTCCCGACTGCCTCGAGGGTCCCGCTCTGCAGAGCGGCGATCGCCCGCGAGGCGAGCTCGTCGACCCGCGAGGCGGCCTCGGACGGTGCCTCGCCGTCGATGACGTCGTCGCGCAGCTGGAATGCGTCGCCCATGGAACGGGCGTAGACCCGGAGCGGGCCCTCGACGCTCGGTCCCGCGTCGGCCAGCGCGGCGCCGATCAGCACCGGCCCTTCGGCGGTGTACGAACCCGTCTTCAGGGCGGCGATGCGCCGGCGAGCCGCTTCGTCCGGAGATTCGGCCGCTCGGGCCATCTCGAGATCGAGGAGCTGGCCCGCGGCCATCTCGACGCGCATGCGATCGAACCGCTCAATGGCGAGGTGGAGCGCGTCGGGCGCTGCCCCGCACGTCCTCAGGCGCTGCTCGGCGAGGACGGCCGCCAGGTCGCCGACGAGGATGGCCACCGAGACGCCGTACCCGTCGGGTTCGACGCCGGGCGGCGCCTCCTTGGCGAACCGCACGTGCGTCGATTCGACGCCGCGGCGCTCCTGGGTCCGGTCCATCACGTCGTCGTGGACCAGCGCGAACGTGTGCAGCAGCTCGAGTGCGGCCGCCGCTTTCGTGATCGGAGGTCCGTCCGAGCCACCGGCCGCCCGATACGCGTACACGCACAGCGCCGGCCGGATCCGCTTGCCGCCCGCGGCGAGCAATCGAAGGAGCTCGTCGATCAGGACCGCGGCGCGAGGGTCCATCCCGGCGAGCTCGGCCCCGCGATCTGACAGGAACCTGGCCAGCGCGGGATCGACGCGCTCGCGAACCCGTTCGAGCAGCGGCGACCGAACGTCGTCGGGGATCGGATCGGATCGGGGCCGCGTCGCCACGTCGGATGAGTATCGCAAGGACCGTTGCGGCGAGGCGACGTCGGCGGCACTGTTATCGTTCGGGCCGTACCGCCCCAACGCGCATGACCCGTTTCCACAGGCTCGCGATCGCGACCGCGTGCACCACGCTGTTGCTGTTCGGCGTGGGTGGACTCGTGCGCGCGACCGGCTCGGGACTCGGATGTACGAGCTGGCCCAAATGCGGTCCCGACCGGTGGCTCCCGTATCCGACGTTGGAGTCGTGGGTCGAGTACTCGCACCGGTTCGTCGCGATCGTGGTGGTCGTGCTCGTGGCCGTGCAGGCCACCATCGCATGGCGCCGTCTCCGCTCCACGCCCAGCGTGCGCCGATTGTCGATCGCGGCGGTTCCGCTCGTTCTTTCGCAGGCCGTACTCGGTGGCATCGTCGTGCAGACGGACCTCGATCCGGCGTGGGTCACGGTGCACTTCGCCTTCGCCATGGCGCTCGTCGCCGTGCTCGTCGCCAACGCCGTCGAGGCGAGGTACGCGTTCGCCATTCGAAGGCGTGTCGCGGCGCCGGATCGAAGCGTCGGGCGGAACGTGATCGGCCCGATCGGCTGGACGGTCATCGCCACGTTCGGCGCGCTCCTCGTCGGCACGTACGTTCGGGCGACAGATTCCGGGCTCGCGTTCAGGGATTGGCCGCTCATGGACGGGCGGCTCGTGCCGGCGCTCGGTGGCGCCGCGACGTGGATGTTCCTCCATCGCGTGCTCGCAGCGCTCTCGGCGCTGCTCGTCCTGTACGTATTCATCAAGACGTGGATCGCGCCGCGGATTCCGGCGCTGTCGTGGCTGGCGGGGATCGCGCTCCTGCTGATGTTCGCGCAGGTGCTGGTCGGCGCGGCGAACGTCTGGTCGAAGCTCCGGCCTGCCGCGGTGACGGCACACGTCGCGCTCGCGGCGACGATCTGGGCGACGCTCGTCGCGCTGTGGGTCACCGCTCGTCGCGAGACCGAAAGCGGCCGACCAAGCCAGGGCCTCGAGGTCGACGAGCGGGCGAACGGCAAGCGTTCCACGTTGAGGGAGACCACGGCCGCGTACTTCCGGCTCACGAAGCCGCGGATCATCGTGCTGCTGCTGATCACCACGGTCCCGGCCATGGCGCTCGCCGAAAAGGGGGTGCCGTCGCTCTCGCTCGTGCTCGCCACGCTCGTCGGCGGCGCGGTCGCGGCGGGGTCGGCGAACGTGATCAACTGCTACCTCGACCGCGACGTCGACGAGCTGATGCGCCGAACGCGCTCGCGGCCGCTGCCGTCGCACCTGATCGAACCGGACAACGCGCTGGCGTTCGGCTATGTCCTCGGCGCCGTGTCGTTCCTGTTCCTCGCGTCGACCGTGAACGTCCTGGCCGCTACGCTCGCGCTGTCGGCCATCGCGTTCTACGTTTTCGTGTACACGCTGTGGCTGAAGCGAACGAGCACGCAGAACATCGTGATCGGCGGGGCGGCGGGAGCGGTTCCCGCGCTCGTCGGCTGGGCCGCCGTCACCGGCACGGTCGGGCTTCCGGCGTGGATCCTGTTCGCCATCGTGTTCGTTTGGACGCCTCCGCACTTCTGGGCGCTCGCGCTCCGGTACAGCGGCGATTACGCGGCGGCGGGCATCCCGATGCTGCCCGTGGTGCGCGGCGCCGGCGAGACGCGCCGGCAGATCCTGCTCTACTCGCTGGTGCTGTTCGGAACGTCGTTGCTGCTCGTTCCGTTCGGCCGGATGGGAGCCGTATACGCGGCTGCCGCGATCGTCCTCGGTGGCTGGTTCGTGATGCGGGCGCTGCGCCTGTGGCGCTCGGCATCACCCGTCGATTCGATGCGGCTGTTCAGGTTCTCGATCGTGTATCTCGCCTTACTGTTCGGCGCGGTCGCCGTGGACGCGGCGCTCCCGCTCGCCCGCGTTGCATAGCGTCCGGAGCCGATGGCGTCACGTGGTTCGAACGTCGTCCACGAGGCGCTCGAGCGTCTCGGCGTCGATCTCGCCCATCACCTTGAACCGCATCTGCCCGTCGCCGTCGACCACGAACGTCGTCGGCAGAAAGGGGACGTCGAAGCGATGCGCGAGGCTGCCGTCTGCGTCGCGGACGCTCGGGTACGCCACGTCCAGCTCCCTCGCGAACTCGCGAGCGATCGCCGCTCCCTCCCGGTAATTCACGCCGACGACGAACGCACCATCCGGCTCATCGTGGAGTGACGAGAGGAGCGGCATCTCTCGCACGCAGGGGGCGCACGTCGTCGCCCAGAAATTGACGACCGTTACCCGACCCGCGTAGTCGTTTGGGGAGAGGGTGCCGCCGGTCAGCACGGGTCCGGCCAACGCGGGCATCGGTTCCGAGATGTCCTCGACCGCCGGAATCGTCGGGGCCGAACCTCCGGAGCACCCGGTGACGACGGCGAGGAGCGCGGCGAACGCGAGTGCGCGGCGTGACGCGGACGGGCCGCCGCCGTTTCGCATCAGCCGACCGTGACCGTTCCGTTCATGGTCGGGTGCACGTCGCAATGGAAGTAGTACTCCCCCGCCGGCTCCGGCGGGACCTCGTATTGCGCGGTCGCCGGGCCGGTGACGATCTCGCCCTGGAAGAGAGCCTCGGACAGCGAACTGTCCGTGTAGATCGCGATGTTGTGCGGCACCGTGTCGCGGTTGTCGAAGGTAATCGTCGACGGCTGATCGGCTGGCAGCGAGATCGTGTCCGTGTCGAAGGCGATGCCTTGAGCGACCACCGTGGCCGGCTCGGCACCGCCGGGCGCTCCGTCACCGGGTGGCCCTCCACCCGTTTCCCCGCCGGGTCCGCCGGGTTCCCCGCCGGGCTCACCACCCGGCGAGCCCGGAGCCACCTCGATCTCACCGGTCATCTGCGGATGAACCACGCACAGGAAGAAGTACGTCCCTTCCGCGAGCGGATCGACCTGATAGGCGACGGTCGCCGGTCCGGTGACGATCTCGCCCTCGAACAAAGGGGTCCCGGAGCGCTCGGGGTTGTCGAAGATCTCCACGTTGTGCTGGGCGCTGTCGCGGTTGTCGAACTCGATCGTGAACGGTGTGTCCGCGGGAGCCGACAGCGTCGTCGGCTCGAAGGCGATGTTCGCCGCCGCGAGCTCCACCGTCGCTCCGTGGGCGCCGTTCTCGTCCGGCTCCTCCGCCTCTCCGGATCCGACGACGGCGAGCGCGATGCCGCCGGTGACCATTGCCAGGCCGACCGTCGCGCCGAACGCGGCGCCGATCGTCGAGCTCCGGATCGTGTGACGGTTCGCGGCGACGGCCGAGACGACCAGGATCCCCAACGCAACCACGGTTGCCGTCACCGTCGCCGCCGTCGCGGTGACTCCGAGCAACAGCCGCGAGAACCCCCACAGCAGCGCGACGAGAAACAGGATGATGCCGAGCGGCAACAAGATCGGAAGCACGACCCGGTCCCGCAGATCCGGCCTCATGACGACGTCACTTCAGCACGCCCGCGCGCACGTCGCGCTCGACCTGCCGGAGCGCGAGCGCGTCCCATCCGTCTCGTTCGCGCGCGTGCCATCGGAAGAAGATGGCCGCGATGAACCCCCACAGGATCAGGCCACCGGCGATCTTCATGATCAGTCCGGCGAGGAGCTGATCGGTGATCGCCGAGATGCCCCAGATGCGCGGGAACGTCTCGTACACGGGATAGAGCGGGGACCGGCCGAACGTGAGAAACGACGCGGGGATCGTCGGGGCGAGCGACTGAACGAACAGGTACAGCATCTGCCCCGGCGGCGACAGGGCCGGCCGTTCCGCCAACGGTGAGAGCACCGGCCACCACATGACGATCGCAGAGCCGACGATCAGCACGTGAAGCCCGAAGTGCGTGACCTCCGAGCTCACCGACGCCTCGACGACCTCGGGCCAGTGCGTGAACAGCAGCAGGCCGTTAAAGGTCGCGATGGCCACCACCGGACGGGTGAGGAACCCGAACGCCGCACCGAGCGGCCGAACGCGGAGAACCAGCCGCCACATCCACGCCGGAATGCCAACCACCAGCAGTGGCGCCGCGACGAGCGTGTACACGAGGTGCTGGACCATGTGCGCCGAGTACAGGTAGCCCTCGGCGAGGTCGTGCACCGGCCAATCCGATGCGACGAGCAACAGCGCCATCCCCGTCGAGAACAGCGCCGATCGCCTGCCGCGTTCCTCGAGGTCAGCCGGAGGAGCCGTTCGGGCGTGCGTTCGCACCGCGACGACGTAGGCGACCCACACGCCGCCGAGCAGCAACCAGACGTCCAGGTGCGGATGCCAATCAGGCATCGGCTAGCCTCCGAACACCCGGAACGTGAGCAGCACGATCAGGTACAGGGTGATCGCGCCGGCCAGTCCTATCAAGAAGAAGCGCGCGTACGTCCTGCTGTCGAATTTCAGGTGCATGAACCACAGGACGACGAGGGTGAACTTGAGGAGCGAGAAGAGGAACAGGAGCGGGATCAGGAGGTCGCGAACCGCATCGATGTAGTACACGGCGACCTCGAGCGCCGTGATCACCCCCAGGATGATGGCGATCCGGACGTACTCCTTCGGGCTGGGGTGACGCGTGACGGCGCCGGCGTGACGGGCGCGCGCACCCGTGGTCTCCGGCTCGACGGTCTCGCGCTCGCTCACTGTGCTCCCCCCGGTGTCCCCGTCAGTGCCGGGGTTCGCACAACGTTCGCTCCGCTCACTGTGCTCCCCCCGGTGTCCCCGTCAGTGCCGGGGTCCGCACAACGTTCGCTCCGCTCACTGTGCTCCCCCCGGCGCCCCGGTAGGGATCAGGTACACGACCGTGAAGATGACGATCCACACGATGTCGACGAAGTGCCAGTACAGGCCGACGAGCTCGACGGTCATCGCGCGTTCCGGCGGCAGTCTCCCCGCGAACGACAACGCGAGCACCGTCAGCAACATGAGGATGCCGACGGCGACGTGCGTCCCGTGGAACCCGGTCAGCACGTAGAACGTCGTGCTGAACAGGTTGGTGGTCAGCGTGAGGCCCTCGTGGGCGAATGTGGTGAACTCGAACACCTGTCCGCCGACGAACGTCGTCCCCAGCAACGCCGTCGCGAGCAACCACACGCGGAGTTGTCCCTGATCCCCCCGCTGGATCGCCGCCAGCGCGAGCACCATGGTCAGAGAGCTGGCGAGCAGCACGAACGACGACACCGACGTGTACGGGATGTCGAACACCTCGGCGGGGTACGGCCCCACGCGGCTCGCCCCGCGGTACAGCACGTACGTCGAGATCAGCGCGCCGAACAGCAGGCAGTCCGACGCCAGGAACAGCCACATCGCCAGCTTGAGGTGCGGCAGCCCCGTGCTGGTGCGCTCGTGCTCGCTCTCCACAACGTGCACGTCCATCGATCGACCCAGCTGCGCCATCAGCGCGTCACTCCGCCGAGGGCTCGAGGATCCAGCCGTAGAAACCGACGAGGACGACGACCACCCCGAGCCCGACGAGCCACATGTTGAAGATCAGGCCGTACGCGATGATCGGCAGGCCAAGCGCGGCGACGACCGGCCAGTACGACGGCGAAGGCATGTGGACCGCGTGGCCCGCGCCGTGACTGGCCGAGTCATCCGCCGCCTCATGCTCGTCGCCCGCCCCGCCGGCGGGTACCGGCACGACTCGCCCGCCGCGCGTCTCCGCGTACTTCCGATGCCACAGCTCGTCGAGCGAGTGGACCACGGGGACATCGTCGAAGTTGTGCTCGGGCGGCGGTGACGTCGTGAGCCATTCCAGCGTTCGCGCGTCCCACGGGTCGGCCGCCATCTCCACCGGTCTGCGGAAGCTGGAGACCGCGTTGATCAGGAAGACCAGCACGCTCAGCGCGATCAGGAACGAGCCCGTAGTGGCGACGAGGTTCCAGAACCCCAAGCCGAGCGACGCCGGGTAGCTGTGGATCCGCCGCGGCATCCCCTGCAGGCCGAGGATGTGCATCGGCCCAAAGGTCAGGTTGAACCCGATCAACATGATCCAGAAGTTGATCCGCCCGATCCGCTCGTTGAGGAACCTGCCGAACACCTTGGGCCACCAGTAGTAGATCCCGCCGAACAGGCCGAAGATGGCTCCGCCGAACAGCACGTAGTGGAAGTGGGCGACGATGTAGTACGTGTCCGTCTGCTGATAGTCCGACGGCACGACGGCGTGCGTAACGCCGGACAGTCCGCCGATCACGAACATCGCGATGAACCCGAGCGCGAACAGCATCGGCGTCGCGAACCGGATGTCCCCGCGCCACAGCGTTCCCAGCCAGTTGAAGATCTTCACCCCGGTCGGAACGGCGATGATCATGGTGGAGATGCTGAATGCGGTGTTCGCGACCGGTCCGAGCCCGGTGGCGAACATGTGGTGCGCCCACACGCCGAACCCGATGAACCCGATCGCGATGCCGCTGAACACGACGAACTGGTAGCCGAACAGCGGCTTCCGAGCGAACACCGGCAGGATCTCCGAGACGATCCCCATCGCCGGCAGGATCAGGATGTAGACCTCCGGGTGGCCGAACAGCCAGAACAGGTGCTGCCACAACAGCGGATCACCGCCAGCCGCCGGGTCGAAGAAGTGCGTGTGGAACCGGCGATCGAAGAACAACTCGGTGAGGCCGACCGTGATGATCGGCAGGGAGAACGCCAGCAGCAGCTGAACCACCAGGCCCATCCACACGAACACCGGCATCCGGAACAGCGTCATCCCGGGCGCCCGCATGTTGATGACCGTGACGGCGAGGTTGATGGCCGAGACCGTCGACGCGACCCCGGTGATGATCAGGCCGAGCGAGTAGAAGGTCATTCCACGCGTCGGGTCAAGTACGGAGTTGGGCGCATAGCCAAACCAGCCGCCGTTCGGCGCGCCGCCCAGGAAGAAGCTCGAGTAGATGAACAGCCCACCGAACAGGAACGCCCAATAGCTGTACGCGTTCAGCCTGGGGAATGCGACGTCGCGCGCCCCGATCATCAGTGGGATCAGGTAGTTGAAGAACGCGGCCGAGAGCGGCATGACAACGAGGAACACCATCGTCACGCCGTGCATGGTGAACAGTTCGTTGTACAGCGCTGCGCTGACGACCTCTTGATCGGGCTGCGCCAGCTGGACCCGCATCAGCAGCGCCTCACTGCCGCCGATCATGAAAAACGCGAACGCCGTGATCCCGTACAGGATCCCGATCCGCTTGTGGTCCACGGTCGTGACCCAGCTCCAGAAGCCCGTCGTCGATCTCGGCCGGCGGACGAGCCAGCTTCGCCGCTCGCCCGGGACGCTCACCGTTGCCATCGAATCGCCGTCACCTCACTCGAGCGTGTTCAGGAACGCGATGAGCTGGTCGATCTCCTCGGACGTCAGCTTGTAATCGGGCATCCACGAGCCGGGTTTCATCGCGGGCGGGTCGGCCAACCATCGTCGCAGGTTCTCGTCGGTGTTCTCGAAGATGCACCCGGCGAAGCAGTCGCGGCTCGCGAAGTGCGACAGGTTCGGAGCGTTGATGGAGCCCGGGATGTCCTCTCCGCTCGCGTCCTTGAGCCCGTTCACTGAATGACACTCCGTGCACCCGGCCGGGCCCGCCGTCAGAAACACTCGTAGCCCGTCGGCGGCCGCTCCTTCGAGCGAGCCCGCCGGTCGTCGCTGGTCGGCCACCCACTGGTCGAACTCCGCAGGCGAGTGCGCGACGACGACGAACCGCATGTACGCGTGGGAGAGACCGCAAAACTCCTTGCACTGTCCCTCGTACACGCCAGGCTCGTCGGCGGCGAACGTCAACGTCCGCGAATAGGTCGGGAACACGTCCTGCGTCCCGAACAGCTCCGGCGCCCAGAACGAGTGGATCACCGAGTTGCCGAGCGTTGCCGGCGCGGGCTTGTCCGCCTGACATTCGCTCGGCGCCGGCTGGTTCTCGTACCCGACGCCGACCGAGCACATCGTGAGGTGGACGGGCCTGCCCGTCGGCACGTGCAGCTCGTTCGGGACGCTCACGCCCTCCTCCGGGTAATCGAACTCCCACCACCACTGGTGACCGAGCACGGTGACCTGGAGCGCTTCCGGTCCGGGATCGCGCGCGAGCTCGAAGATCGTCGCGACCGTGGGGACGGCCACGCCGGCGAGGATCACCGCCGGCAGGATGGTCCATGCGATCTCCAGCCGGGTGTTGCCGTGGACCTGCGGCGGGATCGTGTCGCGTCCCTTGCGATGCCGGTACCGGATCGCGAAGAACAGGAGCGCACCTTCAACGATGACGAAGATCGCGACGGCGACCCAGAACACCGGGAGGAACAGGCTGTTCGCCTTATCCGCATTCTCGCCTGCGGGCTCCAGCGCGCTCTGCGTGGCATTCGGCGCGCACGCCGCGAGCAATACGCCCGCGGCGATCGTCCAGACGACCGCCAGCGCCTTCCGATTCACCTTCGTCGTCGATCCCCTCGCGTTCATCTCGCGAACCGGCGCGAAGCCCGGCGAACTCTAACCGTAACTCCGGCGCCGTAACTCCGGCGGTCGCCTCGTACGAACGGGCGCCACTCGATCCGCTCGCTGCTGCGCGACTCGAAGCGAGACTGTCAGATGGGCGGCGAGAACTGTTCGATCGCTCGCCGCACCGGCGCGAGCACCTCGTTCCACAGGTTCGTCACGATCAGGACTCCGATGGCGACCATGACGACGCCGGATACGCCCGCGATCCAGTGATAGTTCCGTTTCACGAAGTCGAGCGCGCCCATCAGTTTCCGGATCCCCATACCGACGAGCAAGAAGGGGAGCCCGAGCCCCGCCGAGTAGACGAGCAGGAGCGCAGCCCCCCGACCGGAACCCCCCTGCGCGGCGGCGATCGAGAGCACCCCGCCGAGGACCGGGCCGATACACGGCGTCCATCCGGTGCCGAACGCGACACCGAGCGGGAACGCCCAGATCGGACCGGGCCGGACCCGAGAGAGCAGCGGACGGCGCTCCGCGAACAGTCCCAGCGACCCCAGACGGAGCGCGTACAGGAGCAACAGCACGCCGAACGCAACGATGACGACGCCGGCGACCCGCTCGCCGGTCGGAGAGATCAGGAAGCGGCTGGCCGCGCCGCTGAACGCGCCGAGCAGCGTGAAGACCGCGCCGAACCCGGCGATGAACAGGAGGATCGGCACCAGGGGTCGTCGCTCCTCCCGCGCCTCTCCCCCTGCGACGAACGAGAGATAGCCGGGGACGAGCGGGAACACGCACGGCGAGGCGAATGAGACGACACCCGCAGCGAACGCGAGGGCGGGCGCCCACCAAGCGCCGAGACCGTCCCGGACGAAGTCGGCGAGCACGTCCGCCAGTGTAGGAACGGGTGTGGATCGGTTGCGACCGTCGCCGGTTCCTTGTCATAGTGGAACCGACGCTTGTGAAGGTTTTCACGATCGAGCGCAGGGACTGCGGCGTGGGGGCCTGCTGGGGGCCGACGCCTATAATCACCGCGCCGCGGAGCCCGAGATCGCAGGAACGGCCACACCGCGTGAGGATGGCGATCGGATGAAGGTCCCGGACAGGGTCCTCGAGCTGAGACGGCGCGTCGAGCCCCGAATCAGGGACTTCGAATGGACGTGGACCAGCGCGGTCCTGTTCGCCGTGGCGTTCAGTTTCTTCAGCGTGATCTCGATGGCCGTGATCCCCTCGTTCTGGCTGTACTTCGCTGAGCAGAAGCTCGGATGGGACGGGCTATCAGGAACGTCGGACTGGCGGCCGCTGGCGCGGGACGCCGTCGCCGCGGGGCTGGCGACGGGCCCGTTCGTCACGCTGGTTGTCGCCGCCGCGATCATGCAGAACTGGCGCCGCAAGCTCCGCGGCGGCTCGGCGGAGCGCGTCGGCGGCGGATATCGATGAGGAATCGTTAGGAGAGATCGCCCGCATGCCCTTCCAGAAGACCGAGGTCGACGTCCACACCGACTACGTCGTCGAGGCGGTCGACCCCGAATGGCTCTCCAAGGGCGTGAGGTCGCCCAAGCACCTGATGCTCGATCCGGACAACTGCATCCTGTGCCGCGCGTGTGAGGACGTATGCCCATGGAACTGCATCTTCATGATGGCTCCGGACATCGTCCAGGACGTACCGAACGAGGCGGTCGAAGCCGAGATCGCCACGACGTATTCGATCTTCGTCGTCGACGACAACGCGTGCACCAGATGCTCCGTGTGCGTCGAGCGGTGCCCGACCGACACGTTGTACTACGCGCGTCTTCCCGAGGGCACCGGCGGACGCCGCACCATGGCCGCAGTTCCCGAATCCCAGCGAGCCGAGGCCGAGTAGCGTGAAGCTGAGGCCTCCTTCACCGAACGAGGTCCTGGAGCGCGTTCGAGAGACCGAGGTCTGGAAGTCCGTCTTCCGACCTGGCTCCATCTTCAGAAGGGGCTACAAGGACACGTCGCGCGATCGCGCTCTCGCGACGATGAACAACGTCCTCTACCACCTGCACCCAGTGAAGATGAAGCGTCACGGATTGAAGCTGACCTACACCTTCTGCCTGGGCGGCCTGTCGTTCTTCCTGTTCATCCTGCTGACCGTCACGGGGATCTTCCTGATGTTCTTCTACCGGCCGGCGGCAGAGATCGGCGCCGCGCAGGCGTACGCGGACATGCAGAACATCCGAACGTCGGTGTTCTTCGGCGACCTGGTACGGAACCTCCACCGATGGGGCGCGCACCTGATGGTGTTCAGCGTGACGCTCCACATGGCGCGCGTGTTCTACACCGGCTCCTACAAACCGCCGCGGGAGTTCAACTGGGTCGTTGGCGTGGTGCTGTTGTTCCTGACGCTGGGGCTGTCGTTCACCGGCTACCTGCTGCCGTGGGACCAGCTCTCGATCTGGGCCGTCACGGTGGGCACGTCGCTCGCCGGGTACTCGCCGCTGATCGCGAAGCAAGCGAACTTCCTGCTGCTGGGCGGCATCGTCGTCGGACCGGACACGTTGCTCCGTTGGTACGTCTTGCACGTCCTCGCGTTGCCGTTCGTCCTGGTGATCTTCCTGTCCGTGCACTTTTGGAGGATCCGCAAGGACGGCGGGATCTCCGGACCGCTGTAGGAGGCAAGAGTGGCTCGGGAAGAGGCGGAGCTCGACCAGGAAACACTCGATCGCGTCCTCGCCGAGGAGCTCGCGAAGGGCACCGACCGCCGCGTGGCCGAGGGTCGCGCTCGACGGGCGGCCGTGCAGGCGCACCGGGCAAAGACGGGTGAGGCTCCGACGGCTCCCGGCGCGGCCGCTCCGGCGGCTGGCGCGCCGCCGTCGCCGGATGGGGCGGCTTCAGGCGACGGAGGCGCAGCGGCACCCACACCGGCGGCCCCGGCG
>DASQWI010000014.1 GCA_035640355.1 Actinomycetota bacterium | reverse complement strand
TCAGCTCGGTGCGGATCGAGGGCGACACCGCCGCAGCCTCGAGGAGTACTCGGAGGTGTATCTCCGCTACATCCAGTACAGCGCGTCGACCGTGACGATAGCCGCCTACTCGCTGTGGGCGTTCGAGGGCGCGGCCGGCGGGACGCTGTGGTCGAGCCTGTCGATCATCCCGTTCGTCCTGGGGATCTTCCGGTACGCGTTCCTGCTCGACAAAGGTCGTGGCGACGCCCCGGAGGACGTCGTCCTCACCGATCCGTCGCTGCTCGTGCTCGGAGCGTCGTGGGTGCTGCTCGTCGTGATCGGCGTCTACGGATCCTGAGCGACGCGACCCGCCCTCTCTCACCGCCACGTTCGCCCCCGGTAGCAGCGATCGAGCAGCAGGCGGAACGTCTCCGCTCCGTCACGTGCAGCAAACCACCGCAGGTCCCGCCCGCTTAGCGCCGCGGCTCGCGCCTGACGCACGTACGACCCGTCCGCGAGCTTGCCGAGTCCGTGCAACATGGGACCGGCGCGCTGGGACAACGAGCCACTAGAGATGCCGTACCGTTTGCGAACCTCCTCCGTCTCCCGCCGGACGTGCTTGGTCCTCGTCGACGCCTGGCTTCCGTGCAGGCGGAATGCTCCCACCGGATACGCGACATGGAGGAACTTCGCGCCACGAGACGCCAGCGCGAGGTAGATGTCCCAGTCCATGACCTGGATGAGCGATGGGTCCCATGGTTCTTCCCCAAGGCTCGATCTGCGGATCAGAACCGAGGCGCTGGCCAGGAACGGCCCATACAGGCGAAGGATCGTTCGGCTGAACCGGTGTTGTGGGCGAAGAGCGATGAACCGGCCGTCACCGTCCACGGTGACGCAGTCGCCGTAGACGACGTCGGCGGAGTGTTGCTCGCCGGCATCGAGCAACGTCCGAAGACCACGGGGCAGGTAGAACTCGTCGGCGTTCAGCCAAGCGATCCAGTCGCCGCTCGCTCGTCCGAGCGCCCAGTTGAGCGCCTCGGACTGCCCGCGGTCGGGCTCGGATTTCCATTCGACCGCATCGCCATACGACCGAAGGGTGTCGAGCGTGCCGTCGTCCGAGCCGGCATCCTGCACGACATGCTGGACCGTGACACCGTCCTGCTGCCTGGCCGACTCGATGGCGTCCGAGATGTACCGGCCGTACTCCCGGGATGGGGTGAGCACGCTGATCGAGCTCATCTCGAGCCGATCGCGACGTGTTGCGCGCACGTGATGGTCATCGGAGCGACCGGACTGTAGCCCCGCAGCGTTTGCCCGCCCGCGAGCGGCTCAAGCCGAGCAGCGAAGCTTCCGACGATAGACGCGGGTCCCGCGCCGGAGCGACAGCCCATTGGGCTACAGAGCATGCTGGATACACTCGACAAACGATGAAACTCCCCCAATCCCCTCGGATCCTCGCGTTTGCCTACGCATGCGAGCCGGGGCGGGGATCCGAGCCGGGAGCGGGGTGGGCGTGGTCACAGATGCTCGCGCGCTTAGGCGAGACATGGGTGATCACCCGGAACGATTACCGCCCGGCAATCGAGCGGGAGCTCCGCTCGATGCCCGAGCGAAATCGACTGACGTTCATCTACGTCGACCTACCGGACACTGCTCGAGCATGGCAGCGCGGGATCCGAGGCCTTCGTTCCTATTACCTCCTGTGGCAGATCGCGGCGCTGCGCGAGGCCAGGCGACTCCAGCGATCGCTCCGGTTCGACGCCGTGTGGCACCTCACGTGGGCGAACGCGTGGTACGGCTCGATTGCCTCGCTTGCCGGGCGCCCGTTCGTCTACGGTCCGGTCGGCGGCTGCGTCGACCCGGCGTGGCGGCTCGTCCCTCACCTTGGACTGGAGGGCGCGGCCTACGAGGTCGGAAGGGTCGTCGGTCGGGGTACGGCCCGATACCTGAACCCATTGGCGCGGATCTCGTGGTTGCGGGCCGACGTGATCCTGGCGCAGAACCCCGAGACGAGAGACTGGCTGCCGCGAAGGCACCGAGGCAAGACAACCCTCTTTCCAAATGCGGTCATCGGCCATGACATGGCGGTGGCAGCGGCAGCTCGCACGCGGATGGATACTCCCACCGCGGTGTTCGCCGCGAGATTCGAGCCGTGGAAGGGCCTTTTCCTCTGCCTCCACGCCTTGAGACTCCTCCCCGATTGGCGGCTGGTCGTCTGCGGAGCGGGGCGAGACGAGGTGCGCATGCGTCATCTCGCCAGAGGGCTCGGAGTCGACGATCGCGTCGAGTGGCTCGGCTGGCTCACCCACGACCAGGTGTTGCAGCGGGTCGCCAAAGCCGACGTCTTCCTGTTTCCAAGCCTTCGCGAGGAAGCAGGCGCCGTGATCGCCGAGGCGCGAGCCGTTGGACTTCCCATCGTGTGTCTCAAGCGGGGAGGTCCCCCTCTCCTTGCCGGCCCCGAAGGGATCTGCGTCGACGACTCCGGAGACGTTCAGGCTGTCTCCAAGCGCCTCGCCGACGCGATGGTACGCGCGCTCGGGCGGCGCCGAGGAGCGGACATGGACGGGAAGCCTGAACCGCTCCACCTCGCCCGACGAGCCGATGCGCTCCGCCACCTTCTCGGCGGCGAGGGTCGATCCTCGACGGGCCGGGATCGGGTCTCGGAGCTCGCGTAGCCCGGAACAAGCTCAGTGAAGCTCAGTGTCTGCCGATAGAGCGATGACGAGAACATGCGGGAGGGCGACACTCGGGCGTTGTTTATCGCGCTGCTCGTTTTGGCGCTTCTGTTCATCTGGCTCATGGGGTGGCTTTACACGCTGGTTCGAAAAGCTCGGATCGGTCCGGTGCGCCGCGGGGTTACACGGCGTCGTCGCGAGGCCGCAACTCGAGAAGGCCGGTGACGCGGGTCACAACGGCTAGCTCCTCTGAGACTGAGGCTTCCTCAAGCCGTCTCAGTGGGACTCTGCTACCTCATTCGAGAAGCACGCCGTTGTGAGCCCACGAAACCTTCGCTTCACTTGGTCGGGGCGATCCGCTCGGCAAGAAGACCGAAGAACACTCCAGCCACGGTTGCAATGAGAGCGACCCACCCGGCTTCCTTAGCGAGGGCGTCCAGCTCGAACCAGCCGTTAGCCGGCACGGTGAGGCTCCAGATGAGAAAGGCGACGACACCAAGGAGCGCCCTGGTCAACACCGCACCGGTGATTTGTTTTCGCGCGACCCACGCCGCGAGGGGCACATAGACGACAGTTACAACCGCCATGACCACAAGCCACACCACACTCGATTCATTGCCCTGGGCAAATAGCGCCGTCACGCCAGCGACGTAGATCACGACAACGTCCCCGGGGATCCACATCGTGATCTTGTCGATATAGCGCTTCAAGTTGTCGCCGGCCTCACGCGCGGAAGCCACGTCGTCTGTGCCGGCCCCAATCCGCCAGGCGCTCATCCGTCTCCCTTCGAGGCCATAGCTTGGCTCGTGATCGTAGGTCCTGGATCCGGGACAGGGCAACTTGACGCTTGTCCATGGTCCGCCGGATCCGCGTGTCAGCCGGCGGCGGTGCGCTCCCTAACACTGCGAGATGTCATGGCCTGGGTGAAGGGAGACGCGCCGAGAAGCCATGGAGCCAAACGGGACCGACAGGACGAGGCAGTGCTCGGTGTGTGCGACGCTTCGATAGCCTTCCACAGCGCGAGACGGGACCGACGAGCTTGCCAGCATCCACCGAGAGAGGAGCAGACTGGCCTTGCGTTGGTCGTCAACAGCTTCCTCAAGGCCGTTTGATATAGGAATGGAGCCTCTGAACTCGCTGAACGAGATCCTTCCCCTCCTCGGCGCAACCGCACGCGTTCTGCACGCTCCCGGCCTGGGCCAGGAGGCCGTGAAAGGCGGCGGCGACGTGGACTGTGCCGTACGGGACCTCGATCCGCTCTGGCCGCTGCGTTTGCCGAGGCCCCTGAGATTGGTCCAATGCCTGCGCTACAACGTCGCGGCCTGGTACTGGGTGATTGACGGCCTCGGTGACGTCATCAAGCTCGACACGCTCGATGATCCGGACGCCATCGGGCTTGATGGCATCTCCACTGAGTCCGTCCTCCGCGCCGACGAGACCGAGTTCGAAGCCGTTCGTGCTGCGTACCTAACGGCGAAGCGTGTGCGAAAAGGAGTCACCGACGCCAGCGAGTGGGAGCACATCGGATCCCTCGCCGAGGTCGATCACGCCGCGTTCGTCAGCCGACTAGAGGAGATATTCGGCCGAGATATCGGCGGGCAGCTCGCCGAAGCCGCTGAACGCCGAACCGCGCCGGATCCGACCATTCGGCGAGTCGCGCGGGCTTACGTCCTTCGTCGGCGTTACGGCAACCCCGCGAAGGCCGGCCTTCTCGTCGCGCGATCGGTTGCACGTATCGTGAGCCGGATTGCTCGTCCAACCGGATTCACGGTCCTGATCGTCGGCCCGGATGGCGTGGGCAAATCCACCCTCGCAGAGAGGCTGCCGAATGACTGTGCCGGGCCGTTCCGCAGATCTATGCATCTGCACTGGCGGCCTGGGGTGCTTCCATCGCTCGCACGCCTCGCCGGCTTGCAAGAACGTGAACCCACCGATCCCCATGGGCTCCACAGGCGCGGTCCGCTGCTCTCGAGCGCGGCGCTCGCCTATTACTGGGCCGACTTCCTCATCGGAAACTGGTTCCGTGTGGCGCCGACTCGGGTGCGCAGTGGTCTCGTGGTGATGGAGCGCGGGTGGTGGGACATGGCCGTCGATCCCACCCGGTACCGGATGCAGGTGCCTGCGCAGCTAGTGCGACTCTTGGGCCATCTGCTGCCCCGGCCGGATCTCGTGCTCGTCCTCACTGCGCCCGAACGCCTCGTGTCCGAACGCAAGCGAGAGCTCTCGCCCGAGGAGATCCGGCGACAAACGGACGCATGGAAGGTTGCGCTCCCACGACGCTTCGAGCGCACCGAGATCGACGGGTCGGCCTCGATGGACGATGTAGCCGCGCGCGCGAGAGACGAGATCTTCGCGCGCCTGTCGAGCCGAGCAATGCGCCGCCTCGGGGCCGGATGGATCGCCATTCCTCCATCGCGTCGGTGGGTGTTCCCACGCGGTCCTCGAGCGACGACAGCGGCGGCCCTCTCCATTTACCAGCCCGTTACTGGCCGAGGACGCGTCGCCTGGGGCGCGGCGAGACTTGCCGCGCACGCGGGCGCGTTTCGATTGCTGCCGCGCGGCGACGCCCCACCTGCTCGGGTACGTGAAGCGATCGCCCAGTTCGTCCCCCGAGGCGCAACGCTCGCGGCGATGAGGGCGAACCACCCCGGGCGTCACGTCGTCGCGATCGTCAATCAGTATGGACAGACGTCCGCGATCGCAAAGGTGGCCGACGACGATGAAGGTCGAGAGCGCCTGCGCGCGGAGGCCGAATCTTTGGACCGTTTCTCCCCGTACATCACGCGACCCGTCACGGTGCCACGCGTCATTGCGCACGAGGACGGGGTCCTCGTGCTGGAGTCGGTGACATGGCAGCCGCGGCCCGTTCCGTCAAGGCTGCCGATCGACGTCGCCCGGGCCTGCGGCCTGCTTTATCGCAGGACCGCGTCGGCGGACGGGTCGAGGGGCGCGGCCCACGGCGATCTCGCTCCATGGAACGTGCTGCGCACCGAGACCGGGTGGACGCTCGTGGACTGGGAGGACGCGTCGGAGGACGCCCCACCCTTCATAGATGTCCTCCACTACCTTGTTCAGGCGCATGCACTCCTCAGGCGGCCCACCCGGCGGGACCTCCTGGCGAGCGTTCGGACCGGCCGCGGCACCGACGGCGCAGCCATCCGCGTGTACGCGCTCGCGGCTGGTGTTGCCGCGGGCGTCGCGTTCGGCGAGCTCCGTGCGTACCTCGAGCGGACGCTTCCGACACTCGATCCACAGACGCGCGACGGTCGACGAGGCATCCGTGCTCGCCGCGCCCTCCTTGCGGCGATGGAGGCGGAGGAAGACAAGGACACGGATGGCGCCGTCGCCCGCCCTAACGCCAGGGCGAAGCACCCGACGCGACCTGCCGGAACCTGAGCCAAACCCAGGCAACGATGGCGCGCGCGATCTCGGCCTGACACAGCACCTTCTGGACCAACGATATCCGCGCACCCCAGATGATCATCGAGTACATGGCCAGCCGCTGGGGGTAGCTGCGCACGAGCCGCCACCAGCCAGCGGGGCCACTGCCAGGTGCCTTTCGGTCGACTAACGCGGCGCGATCGCGAAGCGTTCGCTGCCGACGCGAGGTCTTGTCGGCGTGGACGCGCGAATAGAACGTCTCATCAGGCAGTTCGTGGAACCTACCCTTCAGACTGAGCTCGACGAGCAGAATCTGGTCGCCACTGATGTGGTGAGGATGAAGCCACCGAGTCTGCTCGAGTGCTTCCCGGCGTACGACACCATAAAAGGGGCCGTCGACCCACCACATGTTCCGGAGCAGTCGCCGGAATCGTACGACCGGGTCGCGCGAGTCGACAGACCAGGGAGCGTTGAGATCGGACACCTCGTTCGAGAGCATCACCGGCTCGCCTCGCTCATCGATCCCGACGGTCCTGGCCCACACGAGCACCACCGTCCGATCGCCATCCAAGACGTCGACCGCTTGTCGCAGATAGTCCGGCCCGCACACGTCATCGGCCGCCGCCCACTTGAAGTACCGGCCGATCGCGAGACGGAAGACAGAGTTGAAGTTCTCCACCACACCGACGTTCTGCGCCATCGGAACGAATCTGATCCGCGGATCGCTCGCGGCGTATCGTTGACAGATCTCGGGGGTTCGATCAGTCGAGGCGTTATCCGAGATGACAAGCTCGAAATCGTGGAAGGTCTGGGCGACGATCGAATCGAGCGCCTCCTCGATGTAACGCTCAGCGTTGTAGACGGGCATCCCGACGCTGAGCACAGGGACGCGATCGTCGTCCTGAGGCATGCTGTTCACATCGCGAGACGTGCCCGGCTCGACCGGTGCCATCTCAGAATGCGAAATCCCTCGGCGACACGAACCTCGCGACGACTTTCGGCGCCCGCTCCCTCACAATGCCGATCAGGTCCCACTCGCCGAGGACTTTTTCGCGGACCACCGGTACGGCGTCATTCGTCGCGAAGAACCGAGGGATCATCAGCGGGTCGTCGTGGGGGCGGAGGCCGCGAGTGGCCGTCGTCGCGGCGAGCGCGTATCCCGATCTGCGGACCGCCGTGACGACGCGGTCGTCGACGTGGACCTTCGGCCGTCCGAACGGGTAGGCCATCATCCCCACGGAGATACCCGTGCGATCCTCGAGGACTCGCTTCGAGCGTGTTAGCTCAATCTCGAGATGGCGATCGTCGAGGCGGGCGAGATTCGGATGCGCGTACGTGTGCGCGCCCACCTCCATCCCGGACGCGCGCATCTCGTCGATCTGTGACCAGGAGAGCGGCTTGATCATCTCGTCGGAGACACCCCTCAGCGTCCGGAAACGCGCCAACACCGCGGCGTCCTTCTCGAGGAAGCCCGCGGTGACGAAGAACGTCGCGGTGATGCCGTGCCGAACCAGCGTGGGAAGCGCGTACTCGTGATTGTCTGCATAGCCGTCGTCGAAAGTCACCGATACCGCCGGCCGCGATCTCGCGTTCGCGCGCGCGGCCGAGAGTCCGCTGAACGGCACGACCTCGCAATGCTGACGCAGCCAATGTAGGTGCTCGTCGAACAGCTCTGGTGTCGCTGACCGAAATGGAAGAAATGGATGGATGGAGTGGTAGCACAGAACGACGGCCCTGCTTCCCGGATCGGCGTTTACCGCTTTCCCCACGAGTCGCAATGTCCTCTTAACCAGCTCGGCGGGCCGCATCATTCGCATCGTACCGAACGCTCTTGCCATCCTTCCCGCGACTCGTATCCTTCCTCCGGCTCCGTACCCAAGGTCTAGGCCCGGTCGGGAGAACCCGGTGGCTGATATCACGGTCCTTACGCCGTCCCGCAACTACGCGGCATACATCGAAGACGCGATCCTCAGCGTGCAGGGGCAGAAGGGCTTATCCGTACAGCACGTCGTGCAGGATGGAGGCTCGACTGACGGCACGCCCGCAGTGCTATCGCGGCACACCGCGTACGTCGAGTGGGTATCCGAGCCCGACAAGGGTCAATCCGACGCCCTCAACAACGCGCTCGCGAAGGCGAGCGGGCCATGGGTCGGTTGGCTCAACGCGGACGAGTTCTACCTCCCTGATGCCTTGGCGAAGCTCGTTGCCGTCGGCGAGAGAACTGGTGCGGACGTTGTGTACGGCGACTGCGTCGTCGTCGATGAGGTCGGTGCCGTCAGCCGACTGCTCGCCCACTACCCATTTAGCCCGGTTGTACTAAGGAACTACGGCCCGTGCTTGTCGAGTTGCAGCGCGATCTTCAGACGATCGGCTCTCGGGAAGGATCCGTGGGACGCAGACATCCGGCGCGTCATGGACTGGGATCTGTACCTGAAACTGCTCGCCGCTGGCGCCACGTTCCGTCATGTCGCTTATCCCGTCGGTGCATTCCGGATACACGCGAACCAAGTCACCGCTGCCCCCTGGCAGACGTGGCGGGACGAGGACGAGGTCATGGCTGCTCGACACGGACGTCCGATATCGCTCGAGCAGCGTTGGAAGGCCTACACGAGGTGGCGACGACTGCATCAAGCCCACAAGCTCCTGAGCGGAGCCTACGGACGCGAGCGGCGAGCGAGGAGATTCATGGGACGGGATCTTCGGTGGTTCGAGTCAGGCGAAGCGCACGCGAACGTCGTGCAATTCCATGAACGCGCGTATGGGCGGAGCGGCCGTCGCCTACGAGACGCAGCGAAAGGGGTTGCTGCCTTGTCCGACGAAGCGAGTCGATCTGGTCAGTGAATGAGTGGGCGGACTTGTTGAAGCCACGACCTCGTTACGGCATCCCATGAAAGGTGGTTGCGGGCGACGACGGATGCGGCCTTCCCAAGATCGCGGGCGTCAGTCGCCAGCAAGCGGGGGATTCCCCGGGCGATGCTCTCCGGATGCGGATCGACCTGTATCGCGGCGCCTTTCGCGGCCAGGAAGTTGCCAAGCGGGTATCGGGTGACGAGGATCGGTGCGCCGATCGCCGCAGCTTCGGATACCGCGACGGGACACGCATCCCACCGCGACGGGTAGATGCATGCGTCGGCTTCAGCGATGAGCCGCCATTTCTCGTCGCCATAGACGGCGTCCTCGACCCTTACCCAGTCGTCGACGCCGAGCCGGTGAACGAGGTCGCGCATCTGCTGTTTTCCGTTGCGCCAATCGGGGCCGTGCAGTCGGACCTGTGGGCGTTGAGCCGCCGGGATGCGGGCGATCGCGCGCGTTAGGAGGTCCAGCCCCTTCGTCGTGATGTCGAAGCGCCCCAGCCACAGCAGGAATCCACCTCCTCCCGACCACGCCGCATCCTCCGGGAAGTCGATGCCGTTCGGCGCCGTGATGGTTGGTGTACGGATGTCCATCGCCGACTCCATGCTCGCTCGTTCCTCGTCGAAGAAGAGATGAATAGCCGTGGCGGCTTGTAGGTGCCGACGCTCGAACAAGGCCTGCCAGGCACGCTTCCGTACCGGGCGCCGCGAGAGAACCTCCTGCATGTAGACGCCGTGACTCGTGATCACATACGGAACGCCGGCGTCGCGACACACCCGGCCCGCGACGACGTTGCCGAGAAGCCAGCCCCCGTGCAGAACGAGGACGTCGGTTCCGGCGATGGCATCTTCCAGGTGCGTCGGGAACCTGAGCGAGCCGCGGATCGCGTGCTCAATCGCTACAGCATCCGCTCCGGGCGGAGCCGGTCTCGACGCGTCATCTGCATCGAACAGCGCGGTGACCTCGACGCCATGACGCGCCAAGGCCTCGCACCAACCTCTCGCGGCGTTCGACGTGCCCGTCTCGCGTCCGCGGAGGTGCTGTTGGTAGTGAACGATCCGGATCCAAACCTCCGTATGTCCAACCCACCGCCTTTAGCGGCCAACGACTATGGCATGCGGCTCGGATCAGCGGCGGTCGCAGGCTCAATGGACCGGCCCCTGACTCGCGATCGCCCCACCGATCGGCTGGTCACCCTCCACACATGGGAGTCCTGATCGGCGCGTACGCGTACGAGCCGAATACCGGTTCCGAACGCGGCCTGCATGGAATTGGCTGTCCCGGCCGGGGGTCGGCCTTCCGATCCCTGAACCAGGCTCGCCAACTCGTACGTCGCGTTCGCAGAGGTCGCCGGAATTTCGTGCGCGGACGCCCGGCATCCTCATCCCCTCACCAGTAGGCTCCACCGTCGACGGTCTCGAAGCGATCCGGCGTTTCCTCAGGAAGCGGCCGGGTCCAGTCCGCATTGACGAACCGTGTGAGAGGCGGGTAACCGCCAGGGATCACCTTCTCCCATCTGTTCCCGATGATCCCGAACTGGATTTGAGTGACGCCGCCCATGTGAACTGCTTTCCTCCCGAGATCCTTCACGAACGCAGCCAGCGGGAACCCGTAGGCACCAGCGCCGATCAGGGCAACGTCGAAGTCTCTGTCAGCGATCTGCGCGCGCATGGACTCCAGCGCATCGAACCATGTGGCGAACTGCGTCGGCTTTCCTGCAGCGGATTGGACCGCCTTCAACGTGTCGAGTCTCCCGAACTCTGGCAGCACGCGCTCGTCGGCGAACAACCGAGCGCGCTTCGCATATTGACGTCGGATGCTCTCCTCAAACGGGTGGATCACGAGCACGTTTCGTCCGCGAAGGGACTCGGTCCATGGTTCCTCGAACAGCCAACTCTCGAGCGACCGGATAGAAACGAGCGATGCGCCGGGCGAATAGTCACGAAACATGCGCTCCTCCATCGCCCACCTGCCCTGCTCGAAGTTCCAGATCGCGAGGCAGTCGAGTCTCCGCGCCGCGTCCTGGTAGATCTCGGCGAAGCGCCCCAATTGTTCGACATCGGCGGGAAAGAACCCTGCAGTCGTATGTAGATCGACCATCCGGCGTATCTGCTCCTCGCGAGGTGCCCTGCTGAGGAAGCTCCAGATCGCCCTGAGCTCGAGGTCTCCGTAGCGGGCGATCATCACGGGGGCATCCGCAGCGATCAGCTCCTTGATCAGTTGGTTCCCTCGTGCTCCATCCCGATAGCGCACAATCCTCCGACCGTTGTGGAATCCGCCCCGCAGCCGCATCCGGGCTTTGTTCCGGTATCGCCGTGCTCGCGACCAATATGGCCAGGCGATCCCCTTGGCTCGTTGAAGCATTGAACCTCCCCCTTCCGGGCAAAGTGTTGAACGAAGCACCCTCGTCGCGGAGTGCAACCGGAATCTGCGACTCTATGACAAGCACCGTAACGGTCTGCAGTGTGTTGTGTTCATTCGATCGTCGAGCCACCGCCCCGCTTTGCGCTGGCCGCTCGCTGTCGATGCGACGTCCGCAGGAGGCGGGGATACGACTGAACGCCGCATCATCACGGAAAGCGATCGCCGTCGGCGCTCATTTTCACCGCTGCAGCCGCTCTAGAACGGCCAGACCTCCAGTCCATGTATTGCGTTGCGGACGTCCATCGTCAGGTTCACTCGCGTGAGGAGTTCACCAGTGTCGAAGTCGAAAGCCGACACCGTGGCGGGCGAGCTACCTCCGATGACCACGCGGTCACTCCACGTGCAAAGCCCACGTCCGAAGGCCTGTCGAGCGTGATCCGCTGAGAGTGATGCGTGGGTCAGCTCCCAGTCGGGATAGATCTTGATCGGGAATGACTTCCGCACTCGGCCGCGGCGGCTCAGGAACGCGAGCCTGTTGGTGGCTGTGTGATTGACGAGAATCCCATCCCTAAAGGGACGAGCGTTGTGCGTACCTCGCGGGATGCGGGCAAACGTCCTGACCTGCGAGTCGACAATCGCGAGGATGTGCCGCAACTGGGTGCCAGACGATAGGAGAACGCCCTCGTGCGTCCACACGGCATTCAGGTGGATGCTGTCGCCAATATGTGGACCATCCGATTGGCGGGGGTCAAAAGCACGTGCCGAATAGGCTGGAAGTCGCTTTACGCCGCGGTTCGGATACGCTGCCACGAAATGGTAGGCGATCGAGAACCTGCCTGCGCGGAGGTCAAATCCGAGTACGCAGTCAAAGCCGGTCGACGTCAGCCACAGTGTCTCATTTTCTCTGTGTATCTCATGACAATGCTTCAGGTAGGCATTCCGGTACGAATCCACGATATTGAATGAGCGGTCATAGATGAAGAGCTCATCGCTCGCAGCGAGGAGGATGAGTTCGTCGTAGAACGCGATCCCGCGCAAGCCCCGGTCAGCCCCCCTTCCCTCCCAGTTGATGGACGGATCGTCCCAGTCCTTCAGCAGCTCCCGATCGCCGGTCGAGAGATCGACGAGATATACGCCTCCATGACTCTCCCCCTGCTGCGTTGAACGGACGACTGAAGTTGCGAGAACCTGTGGAAGTTCTTGCATGACGTCAGTTGAGCACGAATTCCATCGTGGCCTCCGAATCGACATCGATGATCAGGAGACGCGACACTCGTCGTCGGCGTCAAGCGTGACGAGAACCGAGCCGCGCAGACGGGCGCGCTCGAGAGCCGTTTCGCTGGCTTGAAGTCCTGTTGTTCCGCAATGGCGAGGCTACGGTTGTTAAGGATGAGGTACTGCACCTGCCGGACCCTGGCTGCAGACGGACAGGCAGCCCAACCGGAGGAAGACGACATGACAGATATGCAATTCGTCTTGCTCTGACCATAGGAAGCGCCAAACTCGCAGCAAACGAGGCGCGCGTATCCCGGCTAAGTAGAGTCAGCGCCCCGCTCTCCGGGTCAAGCTCAAGCGTTCCCCTGGTTAGCAGGCGCAAGGGGAGTCATCGGTTCGCCGTACACCGCCTGGCGCGGGTCAGCGACCTCGGATGTGAACATGCCACGACGGCACCGACTCCTCGTTGCCGGGCCGTGGGCTGTTCGCTGGGTACGCTGCGGTCCGTGAAGGTCCTCATCGGCGCGTATGCATGCGTGCCAAACACGGGGTCGGAGGGCGGCGTAGGCTGGAATTGGACAGTCCAGGCCGCACGCCACGGACACGATGTGCACGTCATCACGCGCTCGAACAACCGGACCGTCATCGAGGAGGAGCTGCGCATCCGGCCGATCGAGCGCTTGACGTTTCACTATTACGACCTGCCGAGGCCTCTGCCAGCGTGGAAGAAGCGGGGCGGGTACTACGCGCTCCTGGGCTACTACTATTTCTGGCAGTTGGGCGTCTCAGCCGTAGCTCGCCGACTCGACCGCGAACACCAATTCGATTTAACACATCACGTCACATTCGTCAACGACTGGATGCCCGCGGGCGTCGGCTGGACCGGCTCTCCGTTCCTCTGGGGACCTGTCGGGGGCAGTACGAACGTCATACCAAGAGAACTGCACGAGTTCATCCCGCGCGAGGCTCGAAGGTATGAATCCATCCGACGAACGATGCAGGTGCTTCTGCGTTCGGGCGATCCGTTCGTCGCGCTGACGCGCCGGCGAGCCAAGGTGATCCTGACGTTCACCGCCGAGGCCGTTCGCGGCATTCCTGCTCCCTATCGCCGTAAAGCGCGGCCTGTCGTCCACATCGGTGTCTCGTCACGCGAGCTCGACGCGCCGACGACGGAGCCCGGGAGCAACGAAGTGTTCACCATCGTGTCCGGGAGTCGGCTCGTGCATTGGAAGGGGTTCGACCTGCTGATCGAGGGCTTCGCGCGGTTCCGCCGTACCGATGGTGCGGCGGCTGCACGGTTGCTGATCACGGGCGAGGGCCCATTCCGTTCACACCTCGAGGGCTTGATCAGATCGTTGCAGGTCGGAGATTTCGTCCAATTGCTCGGGCATCTCCCCAGCCGTTCCGATGTCTACCGGGTCGTGGCAAGTGCCGACGTCTATGCGCTGCCGACGCTCCGGGATGGACCGCCGGTGGCGATCCTGGAAGCGATGCACGCAGGCAGACCCATCCTCTGCCTCGACCGCGGTGCGACGTCAGAGATGGTCCCCGAGCACGCCGGCGTCAAGATTCCCGTCCGTGATCGCGAACAGGTCGTCTCCGCGATAGCGGATGCGCTCGCGTGGGCCTCGACCCATCCCCACGAGCTCCGTACGATGGGAATCGCTGCGCGGGAACACGTGCAGCAGCGACACGACTGGAAAATGATCGGCGAGTCGATCGACGCGCTGTATCGTGAGATCGCCACGCGTGACGATCCTCGGCCAAGACTCCTCCGATAAATACTCGGCCGCCGCAGAACTCGTCCGCGACGACCGCGGCGCCCCGCTTCCGAGCGACCGCAATAAGCGTCGGCTCGGCGTCAATTGGCGGCCGCGTTGAGTGCTTTGCGCCGGAGAAGACCTCGGTGGCCAGCCCGATCAGAGCTTCACGTTCATCCGCCCGCTGGGCTGGTTCCAAGCGTCACCCATGTCTCCGGAGGCGCCGGTAGACGAGCGTCGCCGAGGGCCACCATCGATAATCCACGATCCGCCTCTTCACGAACTCCTTACTGGCGACGAACAAGCGAACGAAGCCGGCCCTCACCCGAGTCCTAATGCTCGATCGCGGTGCCGACCGTCCGTAAGCAAGCCTCTCCAGGAGATCCCCGGCGATGGCTTCGAAGATCTCGAGGTCGCGCGCTTTCATCTGATCCCGCCAGTTCCGCAACCCCTTCGTCGGCGGCTTGTGCAGGGAGGCATGGAAGCCGATCCCTTGCCTTGTGGCGCCGAGGACCTCCAGGGGCCGTTCGAAGTACCGGAGCATGCTGGCATGAAAGTCCAACTCGATGTACGCGCACAAGGAGTGAAGCACGGCGTCGGGTCTCTCGACCAGCTGCTCGTACCTGACCTCCCGATACCGTTCTGGCCCGAGGATTCGTCCGTCGGACTGTCCCCGCTCGATCATTGTCTTCCACTTGATCGCCACCTCGGCGGCGCTTGCGATGAACCCTTCGTTATGGATGTGGGAAAGCGCTACGTCTCGGCCGTCACGGATGATGTGGATGAACCGAGCTTCCGGAAAGAGGCTGGACAGGCGGGGCATGACCATCACGGCTTGGGGCGTCTTGTCACCGTACCGCGTCTTGCCCTCCTTGCGCGCCGCATGGAGAAAGAGTGCCCGCATCGCGTCAGAGAGTGATCGTGGGGCTGCCGCTCGCAACGCCATACGAACTTCCTCCTCGGATATTCCCCATGAGCGGAAGACTCGGTCGGCGTACAGGGCAGAGACGAACGCATCCACATCTAGGCCATTTGCCTGCTCATATAGTTCGGGCTCGACGCTCAGCTTCAGGCGGAAGTTCGCCTCTTCGGGAATGGCCAGGTCGGGATGAGATGCAAGCATTGCCCTCAATAGGGTAGTGCCAGAACGATCCACCCCGACGATGTAAGGGAACGGGACATCCGTCATGTGACACTCCCATTCGGGCGCCGAATCAATTCGTTCGCTTTCGGGGCCAGGATGCACGGCCCACAACGTTGCAACGCATATGCGTGAGCCGCATTCGGCAGTCGACGGCCAATCCTGACCACACACCTCACGACATCGTTGAGCCTGAGGACCGCTCCACGCGGAGCGCGCTTTCGGAGCGACCGCCAGGTCGTACGCTCACGGCGCATTCGAAGCAGAGAGCACAGACGCGTATGCATCCTCGAGTCGTTCCAGGTGCACGCGTGTCGAGTAGGCTTCCTTGCAGAGCTGCCAGGCTTTCTGTCCGGATGCAGCAGCCAGATCTGGTTCATCAATCAACCGCCTGATCGTTACTGCAAGCGCGCGATGATCTCCCGGCGGAGTAGCGAAGCCCGCTCCATCGCGGACGAGCTCGTTCAGCGCGCCGAGCGCACTTGCGATAATGGTGCGGCCGTGCGCCATCGCTTCGAGAGGGGCGAGGGGACCGACTTCTTCGGAGATCGACGGCATCACGAGATAACGGGATCCGGCCAGCATTCGATGCACGTCATAGCTATTCACCTTGCCCTCAAATGCTGTCCGCGTCAGACGCAACTCTCGCGCGAGACGCTCCAGGGGACGGCGCAGCGGCCCGTCGCCGACGATCCGGAACGGTGGGTCGCCTGCATGCGCCAGCGCGCGAAGCAGCACGTCCACTCCCTTCTCGGCGGCAAGTCGTCCGACGTATACACCGAACGTTCCTGGCGCTGACACGACCTGCTCCGGGTCGACCGGATTAGGAACCGCTCTTGTGCGCTCGCTGCGAAAGCCCCAGCGGATCAGTCGGTCACGCATGAAGAGACTTGGCGCGATGAAGAGAGAAACCGTCTCATGCAGTCGCACCGCGAAGCGATGGATCCATAGCGCGGTGGCGTACGTGGACGATTGCCGAATGTCGGAAAAGCATCGGTGGAGCACGGCAGAGGCGTACAGTCCATGTTCGCATCGACGGCAGATAGCCCCTTCCGTGAACATCAGCCCGTTGGGGCATCGAAGCCTGTGGTTGTGCACGGTCATAACTAGCGGGGTCCCGAGTTGTCGAGCAGCCAATTGCACAGCAGGCCCCAACGCCGGATACGCATTGTGCAGGTGGACGATGTCTGGGCGGAAGTCAGCGATCACGCGTTCCGCGCGCTGTTTCATCACCCGCGAATAGACCATCTTCACGGCAGTTCGGACATCTGGAGCCAGTTCGTCATTGTGCTGGGCGAGCAACCTCACCTCGTGACGACCACGAAGGAGATCGATCTGGCGCATGACATATCGGTCTTCGCCGCCGGAATGGCGATAGAACGCGTGGGCGACCAGGATCCTCATGCGTGCCCTTGAGTCTCGGCCACACGGGATGGAAGCGGCAACCCCCGGCCGTGTTGTTCGTCCGCCATTGGTTGAACGTGTGGGCCGAAGTCGCGGAATCGTTACATTGGCCTGGTCGTTCGACGGATGACGAAAGGGCCGGGATACGCATACTTTGTGGGTTCCCGATCGGCGCGTCAGCCCATAGGAAGGATCGAGCAGCTTGGCCTCTCCCACCGAGACGACTGCGTCGGACACGTCCGTTCACTCGGATCGAGAAGGGCCCGAAGGTGGTCGCGGAGCCACGATCCGGATCGAGGCGCCCAAAGGAGCCTGGGCCTCCCTGAGGCTCAGAGAGCTCTGGGAGTACCGCGAGCTGCTGTACTTCTTCGTCTGGCGCGACGTGAAGGTGCGCTACAAGCAGACGATCTTCGGGGGGCTCTGGGCGGTCATAAGACCGTTCTTCACGATGGTGATCTTTAGCATCTTCTTCGGCCGCCTGGCCGGCGTCCCGTCAGACGGGCTTCCCTACCCGGTGTTCAGCTTCGCGGCGTTGGTTCCGTGGCAGTTCTTCGAACAGGGCATTATTCAGTCCGCGGACAGTCTCGTGGCCAACGCACGCTTGGTTACGAAGGTGTACTTCCCACGTTTGACCATGCCGATCGCTGCAGTCCTCTCCGGTCTGGTGGATTTCGCTGTGGCGTTCGCGATCCTTCTCGTCATCATGGCCTCCTATGGGATCACACCTCCCATCCAGGCCTTGACGTTGCCGTTGTTCTTGCTTCTCGCGTGCGTAACCGCGCTCGCCGTCGGTCTTTGGCTCGCCGGTCTCAATGCGAAGTTCCGGGATGTCCGATATACGGTTCAGTTCCTGACGCAAGCGTGGTTGTTCCTGACGCCCGTCGCCTATCCATCGAGCTTGCTTGACGAACCTTGGCGCACGATCTATGCCCTAAATCCGATGGTAGGCGTCGTCGAAGGCTTTCGCTGGGCGCTCCTCGGGTCCGGCGACGCGCCGTCGCAACTGATCCTCGTTTCATCGCTCGTCACCGTCTCCCTACTCATCAGCGGAGCGTTCTATTTCCGGCGTTTGGAGAGAACCTTTGCCGACATCGTATGAATGAACCGGGTTGCCATGAGCAATAGCCGGGGCGATATCGCCGTGCAAGCGGTCGGGCTAGGCAAGCGTTATCGGCGTGTGTTGGCCGGACGGAACCGCTCCTATCAAACGCTTCGAGAGACGCTCGCCGGAGCCGCCACGGCGCCTCTCCGGCGGTTACGAAGGGCTCGCTCGGATAAGATCGGCGCACCGGATGCACCCGAGCACTTCTGGGCATTACGCAACGTCTCTCTCGAGATTTCGCACGGCGAAGCGGTCGGGATCATCGGACGAAACGGCGCAGGTAAGACCACCCTCCTGAAGATTCTCTCAAGAGTCACGGAACCGACAGAGGGATGGGCCGAACTCCACGGCCGTGTCGGCTCGTTGCTCGAGGTCGGTACGGGGTTCCACCCGGAACTGTCGGGACGCGAGAACGTGTTCCTGAACGGGGCCATCCTCGGGATGACGAAGAAGGAGATCGCATCGAAGTTCGACGAGATCGTGGCGTTCGCCGAAGTGGAGGACTTCATCGAGACGCAGGTGAAGCACTACTCGAGCGGCATGTACATGAGGCTCGCATTTTCCGTGGCGGCATATCTTGAGCCCGAGATCCTACTCATCGACGAGGTCCTCGCGGTGGGCGACGTGTCCTTTCAAGCGAAGAGTCTGGGAAAGATGAGCGAAGTTGCGCGTGGGGGACGCACGGTTCTGTTCGTCAGTCACAACATGGCTGCTATCAACGCGCTATGCGATAAGGCCATCTGGATCGAGAAGGGCCACATCGCGCAGATCGGGCCATCGGCCGAAGTGACCGAGGCCTGCACACGCTTCCAGAAGCAAGCCAGCGCCAATGAGGAACGAATTGGTTATGGTGTTGACACGGCCAAGCTGAATCATCTTCAGCGGGGATTCACGCTGACAGACTGCCGAATTCAGAACCCCGCGAACCGCGGAATCGGGAGCAGGACAGGCGACCCATTAGATGTGATCCTTCATTATCGAACGGAGAGTCATTTCCTATCCCCTGCATTCGTCGTGAAGATCAAGGATATGTACGGGCAGGAGCTCATCCGGCTGGCCAGCAGCCCCATGGGTGGGTTCCACATCGACGCCTTGCATCGTCGTGGGCTGGTTCAGCTGAGCATCCAGCGTCTGCCGCTCGTGGCGGGACATTACGTGCTCGACGTCGAATTCGTCCGTCCTGGTTACGAGACCATCGCGCGGTTTGACGCTGTCGCCGAGTTCGATGTCGAACTGTTCGACTATTACGGCCATGGCGTCGCCTTGGACCGCTCCAAAGGTGTACTCGTCGTCGATCATTCATGGAGCCATGAGCCGCTGGATTCCGGCGTCGACGCCCCCAGAGCCGCGTCGCTGACGCACGAACGGTCGGCAGTCCACGACGCCTAAGGATCTCGCACGTTGACACCAAGCGAGCATCTCGGCGACGACCTGATCTTCCTGGTCTCCCAACCTCGATCTGGCTCAACGTTGCTCCAGCGGATGCTAGCCGGCCATCCTCGCATCGAAACGTCTCCAGAACCCTGGCTCATGCTGCATCTGCTCTATGCGAATCGGTCGGATGGACTGGCCGCGGAGTACGACGCCGGAACCGCGCATCTAGCGCTAAAGAGCTTCCTTGCTAGCCTCCCAGCGAAAGGCGATCACTTCGTTCACTCTATCCGCCTGAGTGCGGGCAATCTCTATTCGCAGGCGCTCAAGGAGTCGGATGGGGATATCTTCCTTGACAAGACGCCTCGCTATTACCACATCGTGGATGAACTCCGTGAGGTGTTTCCCCGCGCGCGCATGATCTTTCTATTTCGAAATCCAGTTGCCGTCTTCTCATCCATCCTTCACACACACGGTGCCGGCGATTGGACGAACCTCCGGCGGATGGACCGAATGCACGACCTCGTGACGGCGCCTCAGAAGATGATCCGAGCAATCGATCGCCTGGGTGACTGGCGAACGGCTGTGATCCGTTACGAAGACCTCGTCGACGACCCCGACGGCACACTGGAGGCTCTATTCGGTCGGTTGGAGCTGGATTACGTCCCGAACTTGAAGGAGTACATGGCTTCGGAGGCCTCACTCGGCGACGCGACCGCAGCCCAGCACCGGCTTCCCGTCACCAATTACCTTGACCGTTGGAAACGCGACCTGGACACGCCTGCGAAACGTGATGTCGCGGCGTCGTATCTTGAAGAGCTCGGGCCGGCCCTGATCCGCGGGCTCGGCTACGACCCTGATCGGCTGAGGAGTGGGCTCCCCCGCGCCCGCCCGGCATCGTCTAGGTGGGAAGCTCTGACAACGCGCGACGACGTGCTCCCTTGGTGGCATAGGGTACGGCTCGGGCTCGCGCATTCCACGCACCAGCGAGGCGTAGCGAGGACGATCCTCCGGTTGCTGTTCATCGCGGTTCGTGGGCACGGGAGAAGATCCGGAGACCTTCGAGATCATATCGAGACCAGGCCGGTGTAACGATGAGCCGATCCGGCAGCGCTGCCCTCCCACGTTTCATCAACCTCGATGCAACACGCATCATGGAGGCGCTGGCCTACGCGGCTGTCGCCGGGTGGGTCGCGGTGCTCGTTGTTGCTCACTCGACGGGGCGGCTCGCAACCGCGCCGGCGATCCTTCTCCTGGCATTTCCTATCGTTGCCTTCGGCGTTCTCCTCAGGCCGGCCTGGGTCGTTCTGTTCATCGCTGCGACACCCGTGGCGCAGGTTCAGGGAGCGCCAACACGAGCCCTTGCGCTTCTGATGCTTTTTACGCTCATTGGCCAACTGATCATGCGAGGCAGCATATCGGTGGGATGGCGGTCGGGATTCACCGGTCTTACCTTGCTGTTCATCTCCGCGCTACTCATCCGTGCTGACCTCACTGGGATCGAGGCTTTGGTAGCCAGAGGATTCCTGAACGGATTGGCGTTCCAGATCTTGCTTGGGCTCGTAACCTACAACGCGGTTCGGATGGGAGACCTGCGCGGCACAACGCTGATCAACGCGCTTCTAATCGGCCTGGTGATCAGCGTTGCCTTTGAGTTCACGTTCTTCTCGTCCGGATTGGCGTTGATCGGCGCGCTGCCGATCGGTAGAACCGCCTCTTACTTGGCCGCGGTCGGCCTTACGATTTGCTTCGCTCGGCTCATCGCTCGAGACGCAAGCGGTTCCTTGTATCACCCGATGGTACACGCCGTACTGGCAGCCGGCTTCTTCCTGGCGCTATTCCCTGGCCTCCAGAGAGGCGCCTGGATAAGTGGCGTGATCGCAATCGTATATATCTCCTTGCGTGCCCGCAGAGCGCGGTACCTATTCCTTGCGGTACTCGGCATGGCTTTGATCCTTGCTGTGCCATTGGCCCGTGAACGGGTCGTTCCCGGGAACACATTCGAGGGAGCGGGAGGGTACACAACGGGCCGCTTCGATCTCTGGGAGATTCTGTGGGTGGAGATCGAGTCTGGCCTACCCCTCGGGAACGGTTTCGGTCACACGTTTACATTGGATTCTGAGGACTTGTTCGGTGAAGGGAATACGAGCTTCGCCGCCGAGGGCAACACATTCGTTTATCCACATAACGACATTCTCTTCTGGATGATGGAGCTCGGCTTCATCGGGTTGGTAGGGATCGTCACGTTCTGGGGTCAACTGCTCGCGGCGCTCCGCTCGGTCTTGCGGTACCGAATCCTCGAACGTCAGCACGCATTGGCTCTGTCCGGTGTGGTCATCACGGCCTTGATAGCAGAGCTGGTCGGAAGCACTTTCTTCTTCCCAACCCTCGCGATTGCCCTGTCGATCTCCAGCGGATTCATCTTCGGCATCCGGGACGCGGTGAGGCGTGATCCCAACGTAGCTAAATCTGCACACTAACGTATGCGCCTGGCGCGTCCTCACCGCGGTGCCGAGTTCCCAATCTCAAGCTTTGTGATCTCACGATGCCATGTTGCTTACGCTCCCTAACGTCCATCGCTAGGTGTGCATACGAAGCAACGATAGTAGCTGTTCCATCGGAACGATCCCTGCTGAATCCGCATCCGGGTATGAGTCGATGTATCTGTAATCAGCATTCATCATCCGACTCAGTCTCGCGTAGCAGTCATTGAAATAGGTTGCCGGAAAGATCTCCACGACACGCCGAAGTCGGTCACCCCATACGATGTTGGCGAGCCCTGCCCCGTGCGGCGCAACCACTAGCTCGACGGACGCGAAGAGCTGCATCTGATCCCTCAGAGACAGATCCTGTGGGTAGACGACGGCAATCCCTTGTTCGTGCATCGCCTCTTCGATGTCATTCTCGTTGGCCAACGCACGTGCTCCATCCCTGCGACGAGATACGTACACTCGTCTGGGTCCTTCTGCGTTCCGGCGGTCTTCGGAGAAGAACTCACGGATTCGTTCGATTTCGGTCCTCTTGATGAATCCGGGTAATGGCTCCCGCGCCGCAACGATGCACTCTTCGACGCGACAGACGCCACCTGCAAAGATGACGCGGCCGGGTGCGACTCTCTCAGCCCCCTCGATCGCGTACCTAGGCGACCCCGGGGACAGCAAGACTGAGCTCTTCGGGCTGACGCCGAGGCTGAACAGAGCCGACGGTACGATTTCGAGCAACCAATGGTAGTAAGGCATTCGTGGGAACGGGATGACGCTTCCGCTCAATGAGTCTGCGTGCATCAAGAGTTCAGCTCGAACATCACCCCAACCGAGCATTCGGATAAGGGATCCATAGCTCTCTGCGAGTACAGGACCACGGGGAAGCCACACAAGCCCACTATTGGGGCTAACCATAACGTCGCGGAGCCGGTACGCATGACGCTCATCGAACGCTTTCGTTCGCCGGAAATACGGAGGGAAACTCGACGGGAAGTCGTAGTATTCGATCGTTGCCGGCGTGCGCGTCCACGTCTGAACAACGTGGTGAGCGACGCGCGGCTCGCTGAGCCGCTCCACGACGGAGCGCACCCAGCCGGGTCCAGGGATGGCCGCACCGATGGGGCCGATAAGCAGTCGCTGGATCCTGCGCAAGGCTCGAACACGAAACCTCACCGCTCTCGAGGAGATACCGCTCATTCGTCCTCCCGCTCTAGAGCACGTCTCGAGACGTTCTGCGATGCTTGACCGGATCGAAGGTGGCGACCGATCCGACAATAGGGGATGGAGTGCGCATAAGCTGCATAGTGACGTGCTACAACCAGGAAGCGACGGTTGGCGAGGCGATCCGTAGCCTTCTGGGGCAAGCGCGCCGACCGGACGAGATCGTTGTTGCCGACGATGGGTCGACGGACGGCTCTCGTCAGCTGATCGAGTCAATGGCGAACGAGCATCCCATCATCACTCCGGTGTTCCGGGAAAGGAATCTTGGCGTCACGATCAACAGAGACCTCGCCGTCAGGCAGACCGATGCCGACTTCGTGACTGCGTTGGATGGTGATGACTACCATCTTCCAGGCAAGCTCGCCGGCGAGAGCGCAGCAATAACGAGGACGTCGGCGCCGATCGCGTTTTCAGACCAACGTCTCATCCACGTGGAGACCGGACAGACCGACTTCGAACATCTTGGGTCCTTCGCGACGTTCTCGAAGAAGGAACGCGTTCGCTGGATGCTCGCCGCCAGAACCCACGTCCCCCGAGATGTGCTCGTCGCAAAGGATCTGCACATAAAGATGGGGGGCTACCGACGGCAGGGTGAGCCATACGAGGATTGGGACTACAAGATCCGCCTTGCCGCGATCGCGGACCAGTGGGCGTATTCCGGCGTGGAGGGAGTCGTGCATCGCCTTCATGCAGGAGGGCTGTCGCAGATTTCGTTCATCCGCCACGCGGTCAAGAGGATCACCGTCATCCGCGACAACCGGGATCTGATTCAGCACGAGGCCGGGCCTGGCTTCTACTACGGAATGATCTTGTTCACACTCGCCTGGGCTGCGAAGTGGCAAACGAGATCTCTCACCTGGCGCGCTCAGCAGCAAATTCATCGGTTTCGACCGCAGACGGATGGGCAGTCGAAGGACGCTACGATGTGATGTCGTTCTCCTTAGCGTACAAGTGCGTCAAGAGTTTTCGCTCAAACTCCTCGGCGTCGAGGATCTGCTGCGAACGTCGGTGGCGCAAGAACCGCCCAGGCAGCAGGAGCTGGAGCGTGCCCCCGCCACGCACCTCGACCCCCAAGTTGTGTAGGAGACGAATGAACCGCTGCCACCGCCGAGGCGATCCATGTCTCCCCTCCCTTCTGAATGCGAATTGATTCCGTCTCCATCGGATCGAGTTCCGAACCCTAACGGCCACTCGACTTCGAGGCCTGTGGACGTGTGGATCGACCGATGCCCGGATGCGGGTAAGCTCCTCCTGCAACTCCTCCTCGAAGCGAATCGATAGCGCACCTGGGTGGAGCACCATCAGCGCTAGAACGTCATCAACCCGGCAGAATCGCAATCCCGCGACAACCGCTCTCGTCCAATAGTCAACATCCCCGAGAAGGCGAAGGCCCGCATCGAAGCCTCCGACCGAATCCATTGCGGTTCGCGTCCAGAAGACGGTCGGTTGCGCCAGGATGCCATGGTGGATGTAGTGGCGAGCGTCGAACTCGGGATAGAACTGCAGCTGGAATGTCCGGCGGGCGCCGCCTCGCCTTAGGATGGCGACATCGCCGTACACGAAGTCACATCCTTTCCGTAATTCTCCAACCGCCACTTCAACCGACCATGGGAAATATAGGTCGTCACTGTTGATATAGGCGATGATGTCGCCTCTCGCCATTCGAAGGCCCCTCCCGAGCGCTTCGTACATCCCGGAGTCTGGTTCGCTGATCCAGCGGACATGAGGCGCCGACTCCGCGAAGCGTTCGATGACTTGTACGGTTCCGTCCGTCGACCCACCGTCCATCAGCAGATGTTCAATCGGCCGATACGTCTGCGCTGCAACGGATATGAGTGTGTCCTTGATCGTATCTACTCGATTCAGGACGGGCGTGATGATGCTGACAAGTGGATGGTGAGCGGGTTTCCGGGAGCGGTCCGTCATGTTCCGAAGCGTATCGAAGGAAGTACCGTCGCGCCGTTGGCTGTTATCGCCGCGAGCTGTGGCACGTTCCGTACGTCTCACGGCGCCGGCGTGGCCCGTCCACGAATGAGTCCATCGACGATAATCCCAAGATATGGGATCCACTCGATCGCCTGGGCACACGCAAGGGCCGGCAAGGAGCCATCTAGCAGCGATGACCCTAAGTGCCGTGGCTGTTGTGGCCGCGATGTTTCTCCAGTCGGACGACTTCGCCGACGCTCAAATTGGCCTCAAGACGATCTACGTTGATCGGCAAGATGCATATGCCGCGGACGACAACCCAGGAACTGCGTCCTTGCCGTTGCTCACGCTGAGTCGCGCCATCGCACTCGCTTCGGAGGCCAACGCCAACACGATTCCCGTGCGGATCATTGTCGGGCCGGGCGTCTACCGAGAGTCGCTTCGGATCGCTTCGGACGAGGAAACGACTCCCGCTCCGATCAGCATCGAAGGAGCCGAGGACGGTGTACTGGTCTCGGGAGCGGATGTGTGGGACGGATGGACGCACGTGGGTGACGGCGTCTACTCGCATCCATGGCCGTACGACTGGGGTCTAGCGGCGATGCCGCAGGAGTGGCCCGAACGAGTGCGAAGCTATCTCGAAGCCAATCCAATCATCCGGCGGAACGAGATGGTCTTCGTCGATGGTGCGCCGCTGCGCCAAGTTCTTTCGCGGTCCGAATTGGAAAATGCGGACGGACGCTTCCTCGTTTCCGAAGAAACGGATGAGATCTTCTTGCATCTAGCGCCCACCACCGACCTCACCGAAAGCATTGTGGAGGTTTCGACACGACCGTCGTTGATGTTCATCGCCTCACGGGAGAACATCACGCTTCGAAACATCCAGTTCGTTCGCGCGGCCAACGCTGCGGGAGCCGCGGGCGCCGTAGCCATTACCAACTCTCGGAACGTGGAGGTCATCGATTGCGTCTTCGACTGGAACAACGGCTCTGGGTTGAGCCTCCACCCCGGTGAGGAGATCACCGTACGAGGAATACAGGCGAACCACAACGGCGTCGGCGGCTTCACTGGCTTCGGCGTCCGCAAGCTTCGCGTGTACGACAGTGAGGCGTCGTTCAATGGGTGGCGTGCCTCGAGCGGATGGGACATCAGCGATCACAGCTCGGTCCTCGATATGAACTTCATCGACTTCGCAGCGGGCCAGAAATTCTTCCGCCTGCGGGATGCCTCGTTTGTCCGCTTTCGAGCCGTGAACAACCTTACGGGAGGTCTCTGGCTCGATTACGACAACGAAGGCGTTTCACTCGAGGGTTTGACTCTCAACGGAAATCTCACGCATGGGTTGTTCGTAGAGGCGAGCCAGGGCCCGATCTCGCTCGAAGTGAGTCAGGTCTGCCGCAATGAAACCGGCATCCTCGTAGGTAATGCATCCGAAGTCACGGTCCTCGAGAACGTCATCGCGATGAACGCTCTGGCTCAGATTTTCGTTGCGGGCGAGGGCGAACGTGTGGTCGGTGTCCACGATACCGGACAGGCGGTCTCAGTAGGCACCAGGGATTGGCGAATAGAGGACAACCGGATCGACGTCATCGACGGGAGCGTCGCGGTCGGAACACATCTCAACCAGGATGATTGGCAGTGGTTCATCTCGTCGTCGACGTCAGAAGCGAACCGGTACTCCAGTCCCATGACAGATGAGATCTTCCAGCTTCCCGGCGGACGCACGATAACACTCGGTCAGTGGAGATCCGAAACCGGCCAAGACTTTGAATCCAGCTTCGTCGGAAACAATCCCGCGTGTCCGATGCCGGCGGGACGCGTTGGTCCGGATAGATCTCGGCGATGGAGCTTGTTGATCGCATTGCTGTTGGCGACGTTCACCATCGTCACGGCGCTGGTCATATGGCGCTTCCGTCCACGGGGCGCCAGTGGGGACGAGCGCTGAAAGATGACGACCGAATCGGGTTAATACGAGTAGTACGAATGACCGGTTGAGTCGCTCGGTCCATTGAACACGCCGCCGATGATCCGCGCTCCCACGCGGTCGAGATGCTGTCTCGCCGCCGTCACGGTCTGACGATTGTCGGCCTTCGGTCCGATGACGACGAGCACGTACTTGGTCTCCGCAGCGACGACCAGCGCGTCGGTTAACGGGAGCACGGGGGGAAGGTCGATGAGCACAATGTCCGACTCCCGCTCCAGCTCATCGATGACCTTCGACATCATCTGAGACGCGATGAGCTCGGTAGCATCCTCCGGGACGCGGCCGCTCGGCAGTAGGCGGATGTTCGCTCCACCGGCGTCGAAGGCTCGACCCGGTAACAGCACCGTTTGCAGTGTCTCGTCGAGCGTCGCTCTGCCGGCCAGGACCTCGATCAGACCGGGCTCCCCCTCGCGCTTGAAGAACTCGTGGAGGCGCGGACGTCGGAGATCGGCAGAAACGAGCGTGACGCTCTTCCCGGCGCGTGCCAGCACTACGGCGAGGTTCGCGGTAGTCGTCGACTTCCCTTCACCTGCATACGCACTCGTTACCGCGATGGTGTTCACGCCCATGGCCTCGGCCGCGGAGAGAACGTTCGTACGAAGGACGCGATAGGCCTCGGCGGCGGGAGATCGCCACTGGACCGCGGTGACGAGGAACGCTTCTCGGCGGCGGCGCCATGCCGACACGCGTGGGATGCTCGCAAGGATCGGTGCCTCCAGGTATGCCTCCGCCTCCTCCGTGGAACGGAGTCGCTCGGACAAGCGGTCCCGGAGGAACGCAAGCACGACGCCGAGGGCGAGACCGGCGACCAACCCGAACCCCCCGTTGATGACGTGGTTCGGGCTTACCGGTTCCGTCGGGAACGGCGCGGGTTGGATGATGCGGCCCGGGGTCACTTCGTCCGGAAGGCTCAAGAGCCTGAGCTGTAGAGGTGTGATTTGCGCGCTCAGCGTGTTCGCCTGAACCTCGAGGACACTACGGTTGGGATTGGTTTCCGATAGTTCTTCGAGCCGACGATTGACCTCGTTGAGCTCGGTGACGAGTTCCGAGATCTGGTCCTGGATGTTCTCCGCGGCCGCAAGAATCGTTTCCGTGGCCGTTTCCGTTCGGAACTGCAGGTAGGCTTCGGCGAAGGCGTCCGCTTGGCGCTGTGCCACGGCAGGATCTGGGTTGCTGTATCCAATCTCGATGATCTCGGTATCCGTCGGTTGCTCCACCGAAAGGCTCCCGAGGAGAGATCGCGGCGGAGCGTCGATTCCAAGTTCCTCCGCGACGATCTCGGCGACGGCAACGGACTGGATCAACTCCGCCTCGGTGGCGAGGTTCAGTTGTTGGATCGGGACATTGTCCACGTCGGTAACGGGGACGACGAGTACCCTTGTCTCCGAGGCATAGACGGGCGCCTGCCGGCTCGATACGAACAGCGCGATGCCTACCAATGCCAGTGTCACCGCGATGATCGACCACTTCCGCCGCCAGACGACTACGAGTGCGCCACGGAGGTCCTGCCCAGCGTCCGGCGGGGCCGCTCGCACCGAACGAACCGGGGGCTCGGGGTCTCCCTGCCGTCCCAGCTCCCCGCGTCTAGGTAGATCGGCCATCTCCGCTCCTCGCGTCGGCACGCATTGGGCCCTACGGTAACCGAGCGGCCTCGAAGTGACGTCTGGCGAAGGGCCATTCTCCCCACATCGGCCGGAGTAGACTGTGCTGTCGAGCGTCTGACCATTGTCCGGCCGAGCGGAGCGTTCGTGTCCCGAGTAACCAGTTTTGGAAGGCCTCTGCCCTCTCAGCCATGGAGACGAGCATGGCGCTCCCGGGGCGGACAGACAGGCTTCGAGGCTTTCCCCGCGCGCGCGGCGGCCTTTACTGCCCTGGCAGCGCTCGTTCTGGGCAACGCACTGATCGTCTATCAGCTGACGACCCACGAAACTGATCCATCATCTGGCGAGCTCCGCCAGATCCGAAACGAGAATCTGGGTGGATCGCTCTCGGAAATCGACGAAGTGCTCCAAGATATCCGGGCATCCATCGACGCTCGCATCGAGAAACTTGAACCGATCCGAATCGAGCGCTCGACCCACCAGGAACGACATCGCGACACCGCAGATCAGGCCAGACGGACTAGAAAGACCTCTGTCTCGTCCGATCCTGCCGATTCCGGATCAGCCCCGTCCGGCGCGTCGCCAACCACGTCTGCCTCGACCTCCGACTCGACGGGATCGACCCCGGATGGAGCAACCTCCGGTGGTGCGAGCTCGAGCAACTCGGGCGGTGGCTCCCAGAACGAGACCACCGGCAGCAGTACGGGTGGTGGCAGCGGCGCTGACGTCGGGAGCGATTCAGGTACCGGTAGTAGCGGTGCCGGCGGCGGGGGCGGCACCGGTAGTGGCAGCGGGACTACAGGTGGCGGAACCAGCGGTGGGTCCAGTGGCGGGGGTTCAGGCGGCGGTTAACCGCATCAACGAGACCTGACGCTCCGATACCACGCGACGGTCTTGCTCAATCCCTCCTCGAACTCGACGCCAGCCGTCCATCCCAGGAGTTCCTTCGCCCTCGATCCATCCACTGCTCGTCGTGGCTGACCGTCGGGCTTACTCGCGTCCCATACGAATCGACCGGTGAACCCTGTGATTCGACCTATGAGCTCCGCCAGGTCTTTGATAGCGATCTCGGACGCTGCTCCGAGATTTACGGGCTCGGGCTCGTTCAGATGCTCGAGCGCGAGCACGACGCCCTCTGCGGCGTCGTCCACATAGAGAAACTCGCGGGTGGGCGCGCCGGTTCCCCACAAGCTAACTTCAGCACTGCCGGCGTCCTGCGCGTCGAGGCACTTCCTGATGATCGCCGGGATTACGTGGCTCGTGTCGTAGTCGAAATTGTCGCCTGGACCGTAAAGGTTGGTCGGGATAACGAACGCGGACTCGAACCCATACTCCTGTCGATACGCCTGCGACTGCACCAACAGCATCTTCTTCGCGAGGCCGTACGGTGCGTTCGTCTCCTCCGGATAGCCGTTCCATAGATCGTCCTCGCGGAACGGCACCTCCGTGAACTTCGGGTAGGAGCACACCGTTCCTACCGTGACGAGCCTCTGGATGCCCGCTTGCCACGCCTCATGGATGAGATGTATGCCCATCGCCGCGTTCGCGAAGAAGAAGCGACCAGGATGTTCCCGGTTGGCACCGATCCCGCCAACAACTGCGGCGGCGTGAATCACGAGATCCGCTCGAGACGCCGAGAGAGCGGCTCGGACCCGCTCTGGGTCGGTTAGATCGTAGTCCGCCGATCGCACGACGACCGGCGTGGCTCCCTTCGCCTCGAGCGCCGAGACGATCCTACGACCGAGGAACCCATTTCCCCCGGTCACCATCACTCGGGCGTCGGCAAGATCCATCGTTGCGTACTCCAGTCGACGGGTGGCGTGCCTTCTGACAGGCGCCTATGAGACGGTTCCCGCCAAGGGTATCGTCCTACAACACGACGCGGCACCCGCTTCGCCCGACACGGCTGATTCTTCGAACTGGGCATCCAGGACTAGTCCGAGCGGGCCGATATCGGCCCGTATGAGCGAGCGAATGACGCGCTTGCCGTCTGGACGACGGCGGGCTACCCTGCCCCACTTCTTCCCACGTCCTGGCAGGGGGTGGATCTCAATGTCGCTTTCTAATGAGAGGATGCCGCGCGTTCGTCGCACGGTCCACATCGCATCCGTTCTCGGTATCGCCATCATCTTCATATGCTCTGCGGCGCCGGTAACTGCCGGCACGCCTCAAGGGACTCGCTGTCGCGGCGTGGGCGTCTCTCCCAGGGACAATATCCAGGCGCTAATCAACGATCGTCCGCAGCGGACGACGTTCTGCTTCGCCAACGGCACGTACACGCTGTCCGAGACAATCTGGACGGGCCGGAAATTCCCGACGCTCGATCTACGATCCGGAGCGGTCGTCGACGGACAGAGCGGCGGTTTCACGGGGATCAGCGGCCTCGATGCGCCTGCCGGGCGGCGAGGAACCGTAATCCTGGGCGGGACGTTCCAACACTTCGGGAACGCGAACGGCCCCTCGTGGGTCGCACCGGTAATCCTGCGAGGTGGGTGGGTCGTGACGGGGTCCGAGTTCCGCGAGAACTTCAATTCCGGTCTGGCGGTGCTTGGCGATGATGCGCGTGTAACGAACGTGCATACGCATCACAACGGTCGGTACGGCCTCACTGTTGGGGGACAGAGCGGTGTTGTCGTCGAGAATAGTGAGATCGCGTACAACAACACGCGGCAACTCGATCCCGGATACGACGCCGGGGGGACGAAGTTCGCGGCGGGGACGAGCGGCACGGTCGTGCGGCGCAACAAGATTCACCACAACTACGGATCGGGTGTTTGGTTCGACAGCCAGCACAGGAACGCTCGGATCTATCGCAACAAGATCTACGAGAACTACCGGTGGGGAATCTTCTGGGAGGCGAGCTACGGGGGGGCAAAGATCCATCACAACTCGCTATCCGGAAACGGCGTCGGCGACGGCTCGTCGAATCCCTACAACGGGCAGATCGTCGTGGCCGACTCCGACGGCGGCACGAGCGGCATCGAGATCTTCGACAACGACATCATCGGAAGCGCAAGCCCGATCACGCTGATCGATGGCAGCGACCGCTCCGGCGCCACGCGATCAGTGTCTGTGCGCGACAACGTGATGACGTTGCAGGTGGACGCAAGTCTGGTGGGCGGCTTCGGCGTTGACCTGTTCAGCTTCGGCGCCAAGAACCGCTTCGAGCGGAACACGTATCGCGTGCGCGACCGCGACGCCCCCCACTGGGCTTGGAACAGCCAGACGCTCACGTGGCAAGAGTGGAAGGCCGCCGGGCACGACCGAACGGGACATCTACGCGTGATCGGCTAGACACAAAGCTTCCTGCCTCGCGCCCGTCCTACGCGGTTTCCTGTCGGGTAACAACCTCCCTGGGATCGAACGTCGAGGGAGGAGTGGAGCGTGGCAGGGAGCTTCCCTTCTACCGGCCAAACCCAACCGCGGAGCGCGAACCGCAGCCAGGGGCCCTTGATGGCGTCCATAGCCGCCTCGGGTGCACAATCCGCTGTCGGTTATCTGGTCTAGGGCAACCTCCGTACGGTACCGTCGTTGTCCCTGACAACAAAGCCGCGAGGAGGGCCCGGGGGTGGCACGGCTTCCCCTCAACCCAGCCAGCCGATACGAGAGCTCACGGCAGCTCGGGCGGCGTCGCTGGCTTTCGTGCGCGCTGGTCGTGGCGCTTCCGACGCTTGCCGTCGTCGTAGTGCCGGGGACGAGTGCTCTGGCGGCGACCCCGGAGAAGCTCGTCGGCCGCCCGGGAGCCGGAGAGTTCCAGCCGGTCCGCGGCGACAACTTCATAGCGTGGCAACAGAACACGCGCCGGAACCCGAACGACTACGACGTATACGCCCGGGAGCTGGGTGGAGGCGGCATCTTTCGCGTCAACCCGCGCAGAGCGAACGCGGCGAACGGTGACATCGACGGAGACCTCCTCGTCTACCAGCAGTTCCGAGCCGGCGACTCAAAGCTGAAGCTCTTCGACCTCGTCGACCGATCTCATGGCAATCTGCCGCCGAAGGCGAACAGCCCCAACTGGGAGTACTGGCCCAGCCACTCAGACGACTTCGTGCTGTTCGGTCGCCTGTTCGACAGCGGCGTGCGCACGATCATGCTGTTGGACCTGTCCACGAAGACGATTCAGCGACTGGACCGTAGTCGCGTCGGCGGCGGCTTCGTTGATCTGGCGCCGGGTGAGGTAAACGGCGAATGGGCCGTGTGGCACAAATGCTCCTCCCGGAAGGAGTGCGACGTCATCCGGTACCACATCCCCGATGGGGAGAAGACGAGGATGCCCAATCGCGGCGGCCGACAGTACTCGCCGGCCGTCTCGTCCACGGGCACCGTATTCTTCGCCCGATCGAGAGGCGGCTGCGGTAGCGGTGTCCGGCTCGTCAGCCGGTCGGTGGACGGGGTCTCCGCCGTGGTGACGAGCCTCCCCTCGGGCGACGACGTTTCGGCGATGGATGCGTACACCGACCCGCAGGGAACTACGACACTGCTGTTCGATGAATTCGACTGCGCGCGAGCTGCCGTGTCCGACGCATGGCAGATCGAAGAAGACCTGACGCCCACCCTGACCGTGAAGGTACAGGGCGACGGAAACGTGACGAGCAGCCCCGCCGGCATCAACTGCGGCTCCGACTGCACCGAGACGTATGAGTTCGGCACCGGCGTGACGCTTACTGCCCAAGCAACCGCCGGCGCGACGTTCGCCGGCTGGAGTGGTGCATGCACCGGGAGCACGTCGACATGCACCCTGCAGATGAACGGCCCCCGGTCCGTCACGGCGACGTTCTCGAACAAGCCCGTGTTAACCGTTACAAAGGCCGGAACGGGCAACGGCATGGTGACGAGTAGCCCCGCCGGTATCAACTGCGGTAACGACTGCATCGAGCCGTACAACGAGGGAACGAGCGTGACGCTGACGGCGAATGATGCTGGAGGTTCGACCTTCGCCGGATGGGGCGGCGCATGCAGCGGAACCGCTCAGTGCACCGTAACCATGAACGTCTCCAAGGAGGTCATTGCGACGTTCACCGCCAACCCCGTCACGTTGACGGTGTCTTTGTCTGGAGACGGTTCCGGGACTGTCACGAGCAGTCCCGCCGGTATAAGCTGCGGCTCCGACTGCGATGAGACGTACGAATTCGGCACCGTCATCGATCTCACAGCAGCCGCAGATCCGGGTTCCACGTTCGACGGTTGGGGGGGAGCGTGCTCCGGAACAGCTAGTTGTTCCGTTACGATGGACGCAGACAAGTCTGTATCCGCATCGTTCGTCCACACCTAATTTCGGTGCGATCTGCGCCGATGATGAAATTCGTGATGACCAGCGATGCAGAGGGTGCTTGAGATGAAGACGGCATTGATCACGGGCGTGAACGGGCAGGACGGCTCATACCTCGCCGAGTTCCTACTGGCCAAGGGCTACGAGGTTCACGGCCTCATCCGCCGGTCCTCGTCGTTCAACACGCAGCGGGTGGAGCAGATCTACCACGACCCTCACGAGTCCGGGGTTCGTTTCCGGATGCACTACGGCGATCTGTCGGATTCGGGCTCGTTGATCAACCTGATCCGCCAGCTGGAGCCGAACGAGATCTACCACCTCGGCGCGCAGAGCCACGTAAAGGTGAGCTTCGAGGTCCCCGAGTACACGGCGGACTCGACCGGCATGGGAACGATCCGCATGCTCGAAGCGATCCGGGCCTCAGGCGTGAGCACGCGGTTCTATCAGGCATCGTCATCGGAGATGTACGGAGCGGCGCAACCACCACAGAACGAAGAGACGCCGTTCCACCCACGCAGCCCGTACGGCGTCTCGAAGGTGTTCGCCTTCTGGTCCGCGGTGAACTACCGCGAGGCCTACGGGACCTTCGCTTCGAACGGCATCCTGTTCAATCACGAGTCGATCCGTCGCGGCGAGACGTTCGTGACGCGGAAGATCTCTCGAGCCGTTGCGCGGATCAAGGCGGGGATGCAGGACAAGCTGTACCTGGGGAACCTCGACGCGTCGCGCGACTGGGGATACGCCCCTGAGTACGTCGAGGCGATGTGGATGATCCTCCAGCAGGACGAGCCCGAGGACTTCGTGATCGCGACGGGCGAGGCTCATACCGTCCGGGAGTTCGTCGAGCTGGCCTTCGATCGCGTCGGGCTCGACTGGCAGCGCCACGTCGAGATCGACCCGGCTTACTTCCGGCCGGCGGAGGTCGAATCGTTGTGCGGCGATCCGGCGAAGGCTAGAGAGAAGCTCGGCTGGAAGGCGAAGACGAGCTTCGAGGAGCTCGTCGCGCTCATGGTCGACGGCGACGTCGCGCTCCTCGAGGATGAGCTCGCCGGGCGCACCGTGCGGGTCGACAGGGACCGCTGAGGCGTCCGTAGCCCACCCAGGGGTCCCATGATCGCCCGCGTGTGGTTTGCGGCGCGAGTGGGAAAGACGGTCTCATCGACCAGTACCAAGACTTCGCGGCCGCAGCGGGAAGTGTGCTGCGGCAGATCCGGACGGGACGATCGCTCTCCCTCCGCCAGGTGACCGTCCGCTCGGGCGGCCGGTTCAAGCCTTCCTCCATCGCGTCGTACGAACGCGGAGAGCGCCAGATCTCTCTTGAACGGCTATTCGCGCTGGCCGACGTCTACGGCGTGGCTGCGGAGCGGATCGTCGCCGCGATCGCGCACCGCCTCGAAGCGCAACCGGGCGAGGGCCGCGCCGCCAACGGCAGTGGCCGCGACGTAGTCGTCTTCGATCAGTTCGGCCGCGAACCCCTCCGTCGCCGGTAACCGCGCCCCGCGTTTTGTCGCCGCGCCGAGAAATCCTTTGACGTTGACGTTTCCCTTCGCGGGAATCGACCTCTAGACTCGCGATGCGCTCCGGCCCCGCGGTAGCGAACGTCGACGAAGGAATTGATTGGGCGAGTTCGCCGAGGAGATCGGCAGAGCGCTTCGTCGAGCCCGCGCGACCCGTGGGCTGACGCTGCGACAGGTCGCCAGCGCAACCGGCGGCGAGTTCAAGGCGACCTCCGTTGCGGGATACGAGCGCGGAGAGCGCACGATCTCGGTCGAGCGATTCTGTCAACTCTGCCTCGTGTATCACGCCTCTCCGTCTGCGGTGCTCGCCGACATCGTCGGTGCGGTCACCGGCACGACCGAGCTGGTGATCGATCTCAACCGACTGGAGGCGCTCGGTGAGCCGGAACGGGAACGCATCGAGCGGTTCGTGAAGCACGTCCTCGACCGGCGCCGCGAGCCGCGGGCGGAGACGATGGTGATTCGGGAGAGCGACCTCGAGGTCCTCGCGTCGGAGGCCGGCACGACCCGAGAAGACCTGGCCGAGCGGCTCCAGCCGCCGGTACGAGGCGAGGACTGACAGCCGGGCGAGGCGGTCAGACGCCCTTCATGTAAGCGACGGTTTCGCCGAGACCGTCCTCGAGGTGCGTCCACGGGCGCCAGCCGAGCACCTCGTCCGCGAGCTCGACGTCCAGGACGTTCCGCCGAAGGTCGCCCGGCCGCGCTGGTCCGAACGCCGGTTCACCCGTGAAGCGGGTGATCTCTCCCAGCATCCGGTACAGGCCGTTGACGGAGGTCTCCACCGCCGTCCCGATGTTCACCAGGCGACCGGCTCCCCGGTCGCTCGCGAGCGCGAACGCGTGGACGACGTCGTCCACGAACACGTAGTCACGCGTCTGGTTCCCGTCGCCGAAGATCGTCGGCGAGCGACCGGCGAGCATCGACGACGCGAATATGGAGATGACGCCGGCCTCGCCGGTGGGATCCTGGCGCGGTCCGTAGACGTTCGCCAGCGCCAGGGCCGTCCACTCGATCCCGTGGTAGCGCTCGTAGAAGGCGAGGTAGTCGACGACGACTTTCTTGCTGATTCCGTACGGCGAGACGGGTCGACCAGAGGCCAGCGCGGTCTCCTTGACTGGCACTCTGCGGGGATCGCCGTAGATCGTCCCGCCCGACGCGGCGTAGACGACCTTCCGGACGCCGGTTCGGCGCGCGCACTCGAGGACATTGAGCGAACCCATGACGTTCACGGACGCGTCGAACATCGGCTGCTGCATCGACGTTGCCACTGCAGGCTGCGCAGCGACGTGCATCACCACTTCGGGCTGGTGACGTTCGAACAACGACGTCAGGCCGTCCGCCCGGAGGTCCATGTTGAACAGGGTGAACTCGTGGCCATACCCACGGGCTTCCGACAGGTTGGCGATCCGACCCGTCGATAGGTCGTCGACGGCGACGACGCGATGGCCTTCCGCGAGCAGGCGGTCGCAGAGGTGGGATCCGATGAAGCCGGCACCTCCCGTGACGAAGATCGTCGTCAAGCGGTGAGCTCCAGCGCCGAGTCTGCGCCGACGTCGAGCCCGGTGCGCTCTCCCCTCTCGAGGCGCGATGCCCCGGCGGCTGCGATCATCGCGCCGTTGTCCGTGCAGAGCGGGAGCGGCGGGAACAGCACGCGGATCCCGTTCTCCTCGCCCGCGCGCTCCATTCGCTCGCGAAGGCGGCTGTTCGCGACGACGCCGCCGCCGAGGAGCACCGTCTTGGAGTCCGTTTCGGTGGCCGCCCGCATCGTCTTGGCCACCTGCACGTCGACGATCGCCTCCTGGAACGACGCCGCGAGGTCGGCCAGGCCGACCTCGCGGCCTGCCTGCCGCTCCCCCTTCACGTGCCGAAGCACCGCGGTCTTCAGCCCGGAAAGCGAGAAGTCGTAGTCGCCGGAGTCGGCCATCGCCCGGGGGAACCGGATGGAAGCCGGGTCGCCGTCCCGCGCGAGCTTGTCGAGGGCCGGGCCGCCGGGAAACCCCAGGCCGATGAACCGCGCGATCTTGTCGAACGCCTCGCCCGCCGCATCGTCGACGGTCTGGCCGAGTACCCGGTAGCGGTGCTCCTGCGGCATGTGCACCAACATCGTGTGACCGCCCGACACGATCAGGCACACGTACGGCGGCTCCGGCGGTCCGTGCTCCAGGAAGTTCGCGTAGACGTGGCCCTCGAGATGGTTGACGCCGATGAGCGGGATCCCCTGGGCGAACGCGATCGCCTTCGCACCGGCGATGCCGACGAGGAGTGCGCCGACGAGGCCCGGCCCGACGGTCACCGCCACGCCGTCGAGCTCCTCGAACCGAGAGCCGGCCTGCTCCAGCGCCTCTTCCACGATCGGGTTGAGCGCCTCGACGTGTGCGCGGCTGGCGACCTCGGGCACGACGCCGCCGAACTTCTCGTGAAGATCGATCTGGCTCGCCAACAAGTTCGACAGGATGCGGCCGTCCTCGACCACCGCGACGCCCGTCTCGTCGCAGGACGTTTCGATGCCGACGACCCTCACACGACCTCGTCGGGCTTCACGGCGTCCGGCACGTCCTGCATCAGCTCGCGGAGCTTGGCCCGGAACTCGGACTCGCGAATCCCGTCGAGCCACATGATGAGCGCGTCTTCGTTGATCTCCTGGTAGTAGTTCTTGCGAACGCCCACCGGACGGAAGCCGAACCGTCCATACAGCCGCTGCGCGCCCCAGTTGGTGACGCGCACCTCGAGTGAGACGGCCTCGGCGCCCATATCGACGGACGCGACGATCAGGTCGTGCAGCAATCGGGTCCCGATCCGGTGGCGTTGCTGGTTGGGGTCCACCGCGATGTTGGTGATGTGCGCTTCCTCGCCGTAGCAGATCAGCCCGCCGTAGCCGACCACCTCCCGGTCGAGCCGCGCTACGAGGTAGCAACGGTTCCGGGACTCGGCGATCTCGGACAGGAACAGGTTGGGGCTCCACGGCCTCGGGTAGACCTGCCGCTCGATCGCCATCACGCCGCGCAGGTGGCGGCGGCGCATCCGGGTCACCTCAAGCCGAGGCGCCTCGGGCTCGCTGATCCCAAGCGATCTCCGCATCCGTCTTCCTCAGGTAGAGCGGCACCACATCAGCCGGCCGGTCTGTATCTTCCCGGATGAACCGGGGAGCCGCGAGGTCGACCAGCGCCGACGCCGCGGGAGTGGCCTGCGCCGCAGAGGCAAACGCGGCACGGACACCGGACTCGACCAGCTCCCTTCGATACAGGATGGCACCGTTCCCCACGAGCAACACCTCGTCGCGCAGCGCCTCCAGCTCAGCCGCGAGGGCGTCCGGCCGGTCGACCCGGTAGTCGCCGATGCGCATCACGCCTCCCGGAACGCTCCGGTAGAAGGCGAAGAAGACCTCGCCGCGGCGGGCGTCCAACACCGCCCCAATCACGCGCCGCGTCGTCTGAACGCCGAAGGCAAGGACGTCGAGCGACGAGAACCCTACGATCGGCAGGTAGAGCGCCTGCGCGAGCGACTTGCCGACCTGGACGCCCACCCGGAGTCCCGTGTACAGGCCCGGTCCGAGCCCGACAGCGACCCCGCCTACGTTGGAGAGCGTCAACCCCGCCCACTCCAGGAGCTGTTCGATCGCCGGCACGACGTGGTCATGTTTGCGAGGAGACGTGAAACCGGCCTCGGCGATGACCCCCTGTTCGGTCCCGAGGGCAACCGATGTGTGGCTCGTCGATGTGTCGATCCCCAGAACGATCACGCTGCCCTCCGCTTGCCCGTCCCCAGCCGGCCACTCACGCGGCCTCCCGCCAGCTATCGACAGCCTGCTCGAGCCGCTCCCATCGCGTCTGCCACGCTGTTCCCTCCGAGCGGAGGGCGATCCTTCGGACTTCGTCCTCGCCGGGGATGGAGAGCTCGACCACCAGCCGATCACCCGGAAGCAGCGCGTCGACGGCGTCGCCCCACTCGACGAGGAGCACGCCATCCTCGGCCGTTTCGTCGAGGCCCAGGTCGAGTGCGTCCTGAACGCGGTCGAGTCGGTAGACGTCGGCATGGACGAGCGTGAGCGTCGGAGTGCGGTACTCCCGAACGAGCGTGAACGTGGGCGACGTCACCGCTCCGTCGTATCCGAGCGCCGCCGCGATGCCCTGAACCAAGGTCGTCTTCCCCGCTCCGAGCTCGCCTGTGAGCGCGATGACGTCCCCCGCGCGAAGCAGCGGCGCGAACGCAGCGCCGATCGCGCGGGTATCCTCGGCGGTCGGGGAAGTGAGCTCGAGATGCATCAGAACAGGCCGAGCTGCTCCTCGCTTGGCTGCGGTCGCTCGTCGAGCGCCCGGCGCATCTCCTGGAAATCGGAGCGGACGTCCGCCATCTGACGAGAGGTCTGCCCACCACCGCGGAGGATCGCGGCGGGATGGAACGTTGGGATGACCAGCCGGCCGTTCCAGGGGAACCGCTGGCCCCGAACACGGCTGATCGAGACGCTCTGCCCGAGGATGTAGCGGGTCGCCCAGTTGCCAAGCGTCACGATGACTGCCGGATCGACGAGCGCGATCCGTTCGTCGAGCCACGGCTTGCAGGCCTCGAGCTCGTCCGGGAGTGGATCGCGGTTGCCGGGCGGCCTGCAGAGGATCACGTTGTTGATGTACACGTCCTCGCGCCGGATGCCGCTCTCGGCGAGCAACGTGTTGAGCAGCTGACCGGCCGCTCCGACGAACGGCTCACCCTGCTTGTCCTCGTGGAACCCGGGCGCCTCTCCGATGAACATGAGGTCGGCGTTCGGGTTGCCGATGCCGTACACGACCTGAGTTCGGCCCTGCGCGAGCCGGCATCTGGTGCAGGTCGAGGCCTCGCGCGCCGCGTCCTCGAGCGTTCGTGTCCTGGTCTCCACGTCGGCCCCCCTCCGTTCAGTCGAGCGTTCCGACCGCGGGGAAGCCTCCGAGCGGCTCGGCCATCCGAACCGCGCGCCTGATCGACTCGGCGACCGCCTGCACCGCCAGGCGCTCAAGCGTGGGCTGCGGCGCCTCGGTCGCCCCGGTGGCAAGCGCGAACACGACGTCGCCGTCGTACATGGTATGCGACGGCCGAACCGCCAACGAGATCCCCTCGGATCCGGCCTGCGCGAGGAGCTGCGCGCGCTCCTTCGAGCACGTGGCGTTGGTCGCCACGACGGCGAGTGTCGTGTTCCTGCCAGGCCATTCGGCCGGCTCAGCCTCGGGGTTGCGGTTCGCGGCTATGGGCGTCCCGTCGTCCTCCGTGATGTCGCCGAGGCCGTTCACGACGGCGAGCGCGGCGACGATGACCTCTCCGTCCTCGACGGCGGCCGTGCCGACGCCACCCTTCCACCCGGCCGAGGGGTCGGGATGCTTCGCCACGGTCGCCCCCGTTCCAGCACCGACGCTCCCCTCCTCGACGTCGCCGCCGGTCGCTGCGCCGCAGGCGGCGTAGCCGGACGCCGAGTCCGGTCGCGCGGTGGGGTCCCCGACCGCCAGGTCGAACAGGATCGCGGCCGGGACGATCGGAACGCGGGCGAGCCCGGTGTCGAACCCGACGCCGTGCTCCTCGAGCCATCTCATGACGCCGTCCGCGGCGGCGAGACCGAACGCGCTGCCGCCCGAGAGGACCACCGCGTGGACCTCCGGCGTGATGGTCCCGGGCCGGATCGCGTCCGTCTCGCGCGTGCCCGGTGCTCCACCCTTGACGTCGCACGAGCCGGAGGTGCCGGGAGGGCAGAGCACGACGGTGGAGCCGGTGATGCCGGTTCGATCGGTGTGATGCCCGACGCGGATGCCGTCGACGCGCGTGATCATGCGCCGGGACGCGACATCGGATGCCTCGCCCGTTGCTCGGGCTGTTCACCGACATGCACGCGAGGGACGCGCTCCCCGATCGCGGCGACGATCTCGTAGCCGATCGTTCCGACATGCGCCCCGAGCTCCTCCGCCGTAATGCGCTCGTCGCCCTGCGCACCGACGAGCACGACCTCGTCCCCCGCGGCGATGTGGTCGTCCCCGCAATCGACGACGATCTGGTCCATCGTCACGGTGCCGGCGACGCGGTGGCGTTTTCCGGCGATGAGCACGTCGGCCTTCGACGAGAGCCCCCGCCGGTACCCGTCGGCGTACCCGACCGGTACCGTCGCCACGTTCGAAGGCCGTTCGAACGCGTATCGCCATCCGTACGAGACGCGCTCGCCGGCGTCGAGGCGTTTCACCATCGACACCGCCGAACGCCACCTGAGCGCCGGTCGCAGGCCGAACGCCGGTCCGATCCCGCCACCCGGGTCGAGACCATAGATCGCGGCGCCGGGTCGAACGACGTCGAGATGCGCCTCGGGGAACAGGATCGTCGCCGCGCTGTTCGCGGCGTGCAGCGTTCGAGCGTGAAGACCCGCGGCAGCGAGCGCGTCGCCGGTCTCCAGGAACGCCCGCAGCTGGTCGCGCGTGCCCTCCTCGTCCTCCTCTGCCGCGGCGAAGTGGGTCCACAGCCCCTCGAGCTCGAGCCCTGAATCGACGATCTGCCGTGCGACGTCGGTGGCGGCCGCCCGCGGCCACACGCCGACGCGGTGCATCCCCGTGTCGACCTTCAGATGAACGCCGACGCGTCGCGCGAGCGCATCCGCCGCCTCGGACACCGAGGCGACGCACTCCGGCGAGTACACCGTCGGCGTGAGCCCCGCGGCGAGGGCGTCCTTCTCCGAACCTCGGGGCGGCTCGGTCAGGACGAGGATCGGCGCATCGATCCCTCGATCCCGCAGCGCGATCCCCTCCTCCACGAGGGCGACGCCGAGGCGGGTCGCGCCGGCCGAGAGCGCCGCCCGCGCGACCTCCGCAGCGCCGTGGCCGTACCCGTCGGCCTTGACCACGGCGAGCAGCTCGGCGCGTTCGGGTTTGAGTGAGCGCACGTTGTGGCGCACGGCGTCGAGGTCGACCTCGACGACGGTCGGTCGGAACCGCGTCACGCGGAGTTCGCTCTCGATCGGCGCGTCACTCGCCTGCTACCTCGGCGAAGGCGTGGGCCACTCGATCAAGGACGTCGCCCGCGGTCGTTCCGACACCGAGCTCTTCGCCAGCGTCCGCGCCTGCCACTCCGTGAACGTACGCCGCCGCCGACGCCGCATCGGCGGGCGCGATGCCGCGTGCCAGCAGTCCGGCGATCATCCCGGTGAGAACGTCGCCCGTTCCACCCGTGGCGAGGAACGACCCCCCGGTCGGGTTGATCCGGACGGAGCCGTCGGGCGACGCGACCAGCGTTCGACTGCCCTTGAGGAGAACGACAGCCCCCGTCTCCGCAGCGAGCTTGCGAACGTGACCGATCCGATCCGATCCGACGTCGCCGGTATCCACGCTCGCGAGGCGCTCGAACTCACCGGCATGCGGCGTGAGGACGAGATCGGCGTGGCGGTTGGCGAGCTCTGCGGCGCGGCCGGCGAACGCGTTCAGCCCGTCGGCATCGAGGACGACGGGGATGTCGACCGAACGCACGAAATCACGGATCCACGCCGACGTACGCTCGTCCGTCGTCATGCCCGGACCGAGCGCGACGGCGTCGGCCTCACCGAGCACCTCGATCAGTCGTTCCGATCCGTTCGCGACCGTCCCGGCGTCGGTCTCTGGTAGCGGTACGAAGACGGCCTCGCGCACCATCGTCTGGACGACGGAAAGGATCGCGTCGGGCACCGCGGCCGCGACGAGACCCGCGCCGGCTCGATACGCCGCGCGAGCCATCAGGCCGACGGCGCCTGTCATGGCTCGCGACCCGCCGATCACGACCGCATAGCCCGCTGAGCGCTTGTGCGTTTCGGCCTGGCGCGCGGGGAGCCAAACGGCGATGTCTGTGTCCTCGACGAGCCAGACATCGCCGTGTACGAGGTCGTCCGGGAACCCGATGTCGGCAACCTCCACGACGCCGGCGCGCTCGGCTCCCGGCAACAGCACGCAACCGGGCTTGGCCGTGCCGAACGTGACGGTGATGTCAGCGTCGACCGCAGGGCCGTCGACCGCGCCGGTCTCGCCGTTCACACCTGATGGGATGTCGACGGCGACGACCGGCACGTCGGCGTTCGCCAGCGCCTCGATCGCGCTCTCGGAGACGCCCTCCGGAGCGCCACGAAAGCCGGTACCGAAGATCGCGTCGATCGCAACGTCGACCCGCGCGAGCTCTCGCGCAAGCGTTTCGCTCGACCACGGACGAACGCGTACGTTCGACCGTTCGAGTCGCGTAAGGTTCGTCGCCGCGGGCTCGCGGAACGCGTCACGACGGTCGAGCAGGAGCACGGTCACCCGCGACCCCCACGCGTCGAGGTAGCGCGCCGCGACCAGACCATCGCCGCCGTTGTTCCCCTTGCCGCACACGACGACGGCGCGCTTCCCGTAGCGACCACCGGCGAGTCGAACCCCGGCCTCGGCGACCGCCCGCCCCGCGTTCTCCATCAGGGTCTCGACGGAGATGCCGCGCTCCTGTGAGGCCCGGTCGAGCTCGGCCGCCTCCGCAGGCATCAGAATCGGCTTCACACGATCATCTCCGTCACTCGCTCACAGCGACGGCGAACGCAACGGCGTTCGTTCGCTCGTGCGTGAACGTGATCAGCACCCGCGCGACGCCCAGTTCGTCGGCACGCCGCTTCGCGTTGCCCTGCAGGCGAACCGCCGGCGCACCCGCGGGTCCGCGCGTGACGCTGACGTCCTGCCACCCGCGTCGGCGATACCCGCCGAGCGCCTTGACCGTGGCCTCTCGCGCGGCGAATCGCCCGGCGTAGGACTCGGCCGGCCGAGCCTTCGAGTCGCAGTACGCGATCTCTTCCGGCGTGAACACCCGCTCCCGCATCGTGGGGTGTCGGTCGAGTGCGCGCTCCATCCGTTCGATCTCGCAGATGTCGACGCCGAGCCCAAGGATTTCCACGGCATAAGGGTAGCCTCGTGAACGCTGGGCCGGGGAGAGATTCGCCCTCCGGGTAACAGCCGATGATCTGATGCTCGATTCCTCCCGGCAGCTGAATCAACGAGGCGCGGATCAGGAGTGATGAAGAGGTGGGCCGACGAGACGTCGCCCGGATCTACATCACCAGACGTCCTCCATGCCCACCCAGTCGCGAAATTCCTCCTTGCCACCTCGAATCGCCCAATCGCTTTCGATGGTGAGTTTCGAGCTGATGCCGCCTCGTGGCTGTGTGATGAGCACGAGTCTGAGACGGGCCGGCTGATAGACCTCCAACATGTGTTCGAACACCACATCGAGAAAGCGCTCGTACGAGATGACGACATCGCGGAATTGGTAGAGATACTGCTTCAACGACTTCAGTTCGATGACCTTATCCGTTGGGTAGAACGTGACGTAAAGCGTGGCAAAATCGGGCTGTTGACCTGCACCCAAGAATGTGACTTCAGGTGCCTTGTGCTTGAGTTCAATCGCCCCGCCCTTGTGGGGAAGGGCCTTGAGGATCTCACTCGTTACCGATTCATAGGTGAGCGCCATGGTCGGTCAAGGCTCCCTCGTTCTCGCAAATCTCCGAATTCGCGACAGGACGACCCATCGCCGAACGTACCACGGGGGGCTCGACGCTCTCACCACGACAGGGGTCGAGGACATGAAGAGCGCTTGCGCTGCCTCCGATATAGCACCTACGATCGTCAGGCCAAGCTTCATGGCCTCGAGGGGGAGAGGGAATGAGCGCATGGCGGATTGGGGCCGGCTCTGACGAGGTAGCTCACGCGCGTGAGGCAGGCAACACGCTGAAGCGCTACATCGACAAGATCACGGTGTGGATACCCGGAGATGTTCTCGTCATCTACGTCGCCGGCGTGACGTCCTACTTACCCAGAGCAATGAACCGAATGTGGTGTGGCTCGGAGTCATGGCCGTCGTAACCCTCGTGTACGTCCCCTTCGCTGCTTGGGTCGCTCGTAAGCAAGTCACTGGTGCGGTATGGGGCAGGGCGCTCCTCGCGGTCGTCGCCTTCCTCATTTGGAGCCTCACCGTGCCGGAAAGCGGTTGGCACGAGTTTGAAGCCGTGGCCAAGAACCCCGGCTGGGTCGCGCTCATTGCCACCCTAGCTGGACTGTTCTTCGGCGTTCTTGCCGAGCGGATCACTCCAACGAGCTAAGCCAAACCACCCGCGGCGATCGCCCACGGCTCCGTCTGCTCTGTTTCCTTCGTACGTTGGCGGGGTTGCCTACTCGACGGTCACACTCTTGGCGAGGTTCCTCGGTTGGTCGACGTTGCAGCCGCGGACCTTGGCGACGTGGTACGCGAGGAGCTGGAGCGGCGGCGTCACCACTACGGGCGCGAACAGCTCCGGCACTCGCGGAACGAAGAGCACGTGCTTCGCGTGCGCCGAGATCTCCTGGTCCCCCTCGCTCCCCACAGCGATCACGTTCGCGCCGCGCGCGCGGACCTCCTGGATGTTCGAGAGCATCTTGGGGTAGACGTGGCATTCCGTCGCCACAGCCACGACCGGCACCCCCTCCTCGATCAGCGCGATCGGCCCGTGCTTCAGCTCTCCCGCGGGGTAGCCCTCTGCGTGGAGGTAACTGATCTCTTTCAGCTTCAGTGCGCCCTCGAGCGCTGCTGGGAACCCGGTGTGGCGACCGATGAACAGGACGTCGCGCGCCCGGTGGATCTCCTCGGCGATCGCGCGGACCTGCTCGTCGAGCGCAAGCGTTCGCCGCACCTGGTCTGGAAGCGCGCGCAGACCCCCGACGACCTCGGCGATCTCCTCGGGAAACATGGGACCGCGCACCTGCGCCAGGTACAGCGCGACGAGCTGCAGCGCAACCATCTGCGTGGCGAACGTCTTGGTCGCGGCGACGCCGATCTCCGGCCCGGCGTGTGTGTACATCACGGCGTCGGCCTCACGAGCCAGCGAGGATCCGACGGTGTTCGTCACGGCGAGCACGCGCGAACGCTGCCGGGCGGCGTGCCGCGCCGCCTCGAGCGTGTCGATGGTCTCCCCCGACTGACTCACCGCGAGCGTCAGCGTGTCGGGCCCGAGCACGGGGTCGCGGTACCGGAACTCCGACGCGATGTCGATCTCGACCGGCAACCTGGTCCAGTGCTCGATCGCGTACTTCGCGACGAGCCCCGAGTGGTACGCCGTCCCACACGCGACGACGAAGACCTTGTCCACGTCGCGCAGGACGTCCTCGTCGATGTGAAGCTCGTCGAGCGAGAGCAGCCCGCGTTCGTTCAGACGCCCCACGAGCGTGTCGCGGATGGCCGCGGGTTGCTCGTCGATCTCCTTGCGCATGAAGTCGTCGTAACCGCCCTTCTGCGCACGTACGACGTCCCAGTCGACCTCGAACGGCTCCACCGCCACCTCGGTGCCGCCGAAGTCGGTCACTCGAATCGCGTCGGCGCGAACCTCGACCACACGTCGTTCGTCGATCGGAAGGACGCGACGGGTTCGTTCGAGCACCGCCGGGATGTCCGAGGCGAGCACGTTTTCGCGCTCCCCGAGACCGACCACGAGCGGGGACGACACCTTCACACCGACGATCACGTCGGGATCGTGGGCCGAGACGACGACGAGCGCGAACGCCCCCTCGAGCTCTCGAATGACCCCCCGCACGCGGTCGGGAAGCGAGCCCGAACGCTCCTCGAGCATGTGCGCGACGACCTCCGTGTCGGTGTCCGAACGCATCTCGTGACCGCGCTTCTCGAGGCCCGCACGGAGCTCGGCGTGGTTCTCGACGATGCCGTTGTGGATCACCGCGATGCGGCCGTCGCAATCGGTGTGCGGGTGCGCGTTCACGTTCGTCGGTGCTCCGTGCGTCGCCCAGCGGGTGTGCCCGATGCCCACGGTGCCGCTCGGCGCCCGGCGATCGTCGAGCGCAGCGTCGAGCTCGGAAAGCTTGCCGGCGCGCTTCACCACGGTGAGGTCGCCGTCGAGAAGCGCGACGCCCGACGAGTCGTACCCCCGGTACTCGAGGCGCCTGAGACCCTCGAGGATGATCGGGAGCGCTCGGTCGGGGCCGACATAGCCCACGATGCCGCACATGGAAACGGCAGCCTATCAACGGGATCGCGTGAGAGCCTCCGCCGAAAGGACTAGCCGAGCGCCGAGCGGACGCGCTCGGCGATCGCGTCGGCGTGCCGACGAGCGTCCTGTTCGGACTCGGCTTCGACCATCACACGCACCAATGGCTCGGTGCCGGACGAGCGAACGAGCACGCGCCCGGTTCCGTCGAGCGCGGCTTCGACCGCCTTCACTGCATCCCACACGTCTGCGGCATCCTCGAGCCGGTCTTTCGCCGCCACCTCGACGTTGATCGTCACCTGCGGGAATCGACGCATCGACGACGCCAGCTCCGCGACGGTCACGTCGTTCCGCTTGGCCAGCGAGAGGAACCGCACCGCCGTGATGAGCCCGTCACCGGTCGTCGCGTGGTGCCGGAAGATCACGTGCCCCGATTGCTCGCCGCCGAGGACGGCGCCGTGCTCCAGCATCTGCTCGAGCACGTACCGGTCGCCCACCGGCGCGAGGATCACGCGGATGCCAAACTGCTCCATCGCCCGGCTGAAGCCGGTGTTCGCCATCACCGTCGAGACCACGAGGTTGCCGTCGAGCTCCCCATCCCTCTTCATCTCCACGGCGCACGCTGCGAGGACCTGGTCGCCGTCGACGACGTTTCCGTTCGCGTCGGAGAACAACGCCCTGTCGGCATCGCCGTCGTGCGCGACGCCGACGTGCGCGCCTTCAACCCCGACTGCTTCGGCGACGACTTCCGGATGGAGGGCTCCACACGCGACGTTGATGTTCGAACCGTCCGGTTGGGCGAAGATCGGGTAGACCTCCGCGCCGAGGCGACGGAAGGCTTGGGGAGCGACGTTCGATGCTGCGCCGTTGGCGCAATCGACCACGACGCGCATGCCGTCGAGGCGTGCCAACGCCGTTCCGACCACGTGGTCGACGTAGTCGGGGGCACCCGACGGGACGTCGAGGACGCCGCCGGGCGGTCCGACCGGAGGAGCCTCAGAGCCGAGGTTCGCCTCGATCTCGTCCTCCAGCTCGTCGGAGAGCTTGAATCCGTTGGGGCCGAAGAACTTGATGCCGTTGTCCTCTGGCGGGTTGTGCGACGCGGAGATGACCACGCCGGCACCCGCGTTCAGTGAGGTCGTGAGGAACGCGATGGCCGGAGTGGGCTGGACGCCGAGGAGGTGGACGTCGCCGCCGCCCGACGTGATGCCCTCGACGAGCGCTTCTTGAAGCGGCTCCCCCGAGGCTCGGGTGTCCCGCCCGATCACGAAGACCGGACATCGGGGCTCGTGACGCGCCAGGACGCTCACGGCGGCACGACCGAGATCTCGGGCGAGGTCGACGGTGAGGTCGCGCCCGAACGTTCCGCGGACGCCGTCGGTGCCGAAGAGGCGGGCCATCAGGGGATCGTGAGGTGGGGTGGTCGGGGGCTCATGGGGGGGCGGCAAGCCTACCCCAGCTCGTTCACGTCGCGGCCACAACATGGCCGGCCGACGGCGCCGGACTATCGCTTGGAGAACTGCGGAGCCTTGCGAGCCTTCTTCAGCCCGTACTTGCGCCGCTCCTTCTCGCGGGCGTCGCGCGAGAGGAAGCCCTCACGCTTGAGGGTCTGACGCAGCTCGGGGTCGAGCTCGATGAGCGCGCGGGCGATACCCAGGCGCAGCGCGCCGGCCTGACCGGACACGCCTCCGCCCTCGATCGTCGCGACGACGTCGAGGTCCTTGTCGCGGCCGACGAGGCGAAGCGGCGCCCCGACGACCATCCGGTGGGCCCGCGTCGGGAAGTATTCGTCGAGCGAGCGGCCGTTCAGATTGAACGCGCCGGTCCCCGGAACGAGCCGGATCCGCACGATGGCTTCCTTGCGGCGACCCGTGGCGATCTGCGCCAACGCTACTCCTCCTTCTTGGTGCGTCGCCTGGTCAGCCGCTTCGCGGTCGACTTCGTCGACGTCGACTTGGCGGTCGACCGCGTGGCCGTCTTCTTCTTGGCGGTCGAAGCGCCCGAACGCGAGGACGCCGTCCGCTTCGCGGTCGTCTTCTTGGCGGTCGTCTTCTTCGCGGCCGACCGACGAGTGGTCGTCTTCTTGGCCGGCGTCGCGGCCGTCTTGCGTTTCGCGGTGGACCGCTTGGCTCGCGGCGCAGACGGCTCGGGCCGGGTCGAGGGGCGAGCCTCGTCCGCCTTGGGCAGCCCGTCCCACTTGGGGACCTCGCCCAGACGAAGCGGTTCTGGCTTCTGGGACCGGTGCGGGTGCTCCGGTCCCGCGTAGACCTGAAGCTTCTTCACCATGGCCCGGCCGAGCCGGTTCTTTGGCAGCATGCCGCGAACGGCCTTCTCGACGGCGAACGCCGGGCGCTGGGCGAGCAGTCGCTCGTACGGCGTCTCCGTGAGACCGCCGGGATGGCCCGAGTGGTGGTAGGCGACCTTCTTGCTCTCCTTGCCGCCCGTCAGCCGGACTCCCTTCGCGTTCACGACGATGACGTGATCGCCGGTGTCGGCGTGCGGGGCGAAGATCGGCTTGTGCTTGCCCCGGAGGACCGCCGCGACCTCCGTGGCGAGGCGGCCGAGCACGGCCCCGCTGGCGTCGATGACGTACCAGCGGCGCTGGATGTCGCGCGGCCGTGGCGAATAGGTCTTCATCAAGGAGACGCCGGCCGGGAGATCCGACCGACGGCCCATGCTACCTGCGGTTTCGTGACGGCGTCAAAGCCGAACGGGATGACTCGGTGGGTCCCCGGTTCTCTGCGCGCGGTCGTTGACCGCAGCCGTGTCCCGGCGTACGACCCTCCACGGCATGGGGAGTGTCAACGAGCTCGCGGCGGCGACACCGAAGTCCCGCGATCGGTACGTGGACTTCCTGCGCGCGGTATCGATCGCCGCCGTCGTGTTCGGCCACTGGTTCATCGGCGTGATCCACCTGGGGAGCGGCCTTGTCTACCTAACGAGCGCCGTCGGCCTGTCGAGCGGGCTCTGGCTCGGCACGTGGCTTTTCCAGGTGATGCCGATCTTCTTCTTCGTCGGTGGGTTCTCGAACCTCACGGCGTATGAGTCGTTCCGCCGGCGCGGCGAGACGACCGGGACGTTCGTTCGGATCCGCCTCGAGCGCTTGCTCCGCCCCTCTTTGCTGTTCCTCGGTGTGTGGACAGTCGTTCAGGTGGGTCTTCATCTTGCCGACGTCGGCACGCCGGCGGGTCCGGTGCTGTGGGCCGATACGACCCTCCTTCGCGGCGTGTTCCCTCCCGCGCAGACATTGCCGTTCGGTCCCCTGTGGTTCCTCGGGGTCTACCTCCTCATCGTGACCGCCGCTCCCGTGCTGATCGCGCTCCATCGGCGGTTCGGCATCTGGGTGCCGATGGTCATGATCGTCCTCGTCGTCTTGGTCGATGTTGTGGGCTTCGGGTTCGGCGTCCGACGGTTCAGGTACGTCAACATCGTCCCGGTCCTGCTGTTCCCGCACCAGCTCGGCTTCTTCTACGCGGGCGGGCGACTCGCCGAACGCACGCGACTGCACGTGGCCATGGTCGTCGCCGGGCTCGGCGGTCTCGTGCTGATGACGAACTCGTGGGCGTTCGAACTGTTTGGGGAGGCGCGGTTCGAATGGTTCCCCGGGATCGGTCACTACCCAAAGAGCCTGCTCGGAACCGACGTCGAGAAGATCTCGAACGCCTACCCGCCGACGGTCTGCTTCTTGCTCGGCGCGATCTGGGTGATCGGCGCGGCGATGCTGCTGCGACGCCCGCTGTCGCTGTGGCTCGAGCGCTCTCGCCCCTGGAAGGCCACGATCTTCACGAACGGCGTGATCATGACGCTCTTCCTCTGGCACATGACGGCGTACCTGATCGTCATCCTCGCGCTGTGGCCGTTGGGCGTTGGCCGACAGCAGGACACGACGGTCGCGTGGTGGCTCGAGCGGCCGATCTGGATCCTCGTGCCCGGAGCGGTTCTCGCCATCATCGTCCTGCTCGTCGGCAGGTTCGAGCGACCTCCCGCCCGCTCGATTGTCGGTCGCCGTGCATCCGTAACCGCGGAGCCAACGAAAAACAAGAACTGATCAGCCGCACCCTCCTCCCCGTCAGAGCCCGGCGCGGGGCACGCGCCGCCGTGCACCGTCACGACCAGGCAAGCCTGGAGCGCCGCTCCCAGTACAGGTCCGGTGCCTCAGTGATCGCGCCGAGCTCAGCGAGATCGGCGTCGGACAGCTCGACGTCATGCGCTTCGAGATTGCTGCTCACCTGCGCCTCGTTCACGGCACCCGAGAGAACGACGTCGGCCCACGGCTGGGCGAGGACGGATCCGAGCGCAACGGCGTCCGGACCGACGCCGTGATGTTCGGCGACGGCGTCGACTACCCGCTTATGTGATCCCGTTCCGCGCGGGCCGAGGCGCCCGTTCGCCATCGCTTCCTTGACCAGGATCCCCCAGCCTGCGTCGTGCGCGTCGGCCAGCGCCGGTCCCGCCGACGTCTCCAGCAGGTTCCAAGTCGCTTGCACCGCAACGAACGGCGCGGCGCCGGATCCGCCGACCTCGAGCGCTCGGCGGATCGTCTCGGCTTGGCGTGGGCCGCTCGTCGTGATGCCGATGACGAGTCCGTGTTCCTCGTGGAGGCTCGTCAGCTCGTCGAGAACCTCTGAGTCGTCGAGGACGGCGCTCTCGAGCGTGGCGGAGTGGATCTGATACAGCGCGAGCCGGTCGCCGAGCCATTCGCGGCTCTCCTCGATCTGGCGCCGGAGCGTCGATACGGTGTGGTCCTTCACCTCGTGGACCTCGGCGTCGATGCGCCAGTCACCGACGTACGTGTAGCCCCACTTCGAGCCAACGGTTACATCGTCACGGTCGAGCCTGCGCACCTCGAGCCACGACCCCAGGAACTCCTCCGCCAGGCCGTACGAGCGCGCCGCGTCGAAGTACCTGACGCCGAGATCGAACGCTGCATCGAGGACGGCGTGCGCTCGCGTTCTCATCGCCTCGATGCTGCGATCGTCGGGTTCACCCAGATCATCCGCGCGACCCAGGTCGATGTATGCGGGGCGTCCGAGCGCCGCGAGTCCCAGCCCGATCGGAGTGACGGACAGCCCGGTTGCGCCGAGGGGGCGCCGTTCCATCACGCGCCTTCGTCCCTCGGACGCGCATGGCCGCGGGCATTTCGACCGTAGAGGACGCGTTCGAGCGTCAGCCCGTGTGGCGGAGCGACCGACGGCACACCGCCTCGATCGCGGGACTCGAGCACGAGTGGCACCTGCGCCGCGTCGCGCGACCCGTCGCCAACCGCCACGAGCATCCCGACCAACGAGCGAACCATCTGGTGCGCGAACGCGTTCGCCCTGGCAACCACGTCGACGCGATCGCCCGTCCGGGAGATGGCCAAGCGCTCGAGCCGGCGAACGTTGCTCGTCCCCTCGCCCGCGCTGCGGGAGAACGCCGAGAAGTCGTGCTCGCCCACGAGGTGACGGGCCGCCGCCCGCATGGCCCCGACGGAAAGCTCGCGTGGCCGCGACCACACGAACCGCGCCTCGAACGGATCCGACCACGGCCCGACGTCGATCCGGTAGCGGTACTCACGCGCCGTTGCGGAGAACCGCGCGTCGAACCCGTTCGACATCCACCGCGCATCGGTCGCCACCACCTCCGGCGAGAGCATCGTGTTCACCGAGCGCTGCAGCCGAGTGAGGTCGACCGTGTCGGCCGACGCCGCGAACGACGCCACCTGCGCTCGCGCGTGCACGCCGGCGTCTGTTCGACCGGCGACCGAGAGCCGAGGTACATCTCCAAGGAAACGCGAGAGGGCGTCCGTGAGGACGCCCTCCACCGTGCGTTGGCCGCGCTGTTTCGCCCAACCGCGGAATCCGGTTCCGTCGTAGGCGAGCGTCAGCCGGACGACGCTCATACGAAACCCGACGGCTAGCCCTGTTCGACGAGCTCGATCCGGGCCATCGGTGCGGCATCACCCTGCCGCGGACCGAGCTTCAGGATCCGCGTGTAGCCGCCGTTGCGGTCGGCGAAGCGCGGGCCGATCTCGCTGAACAGCTTGTGGACCACATCGCGGTCGGGGATGCGTTTCAGCACCTCTCGCCGCGAGGCCACGTCGCCCTTCTTGGCGAACGTGATCAGCTTCTCGGCCACGGGACGGACGGCCTTGGCCTTCGCCTCGGTCGTGTTGACCCGCTCGTGTACGAATAGCTGCGCCGCAAGGCCGTTCAGCAAGAGTCGTTGGTGCGCCGGGCCCGATCCCAGACGCGCACCCTTCCTCGGTCTGGGCATCGTTACTCCTCGCGGAGACTCAGACCGAGCTCCTCGAGCTTGGCCTTGACCTCGTCGATCGACTTCTGGCCGAAGTTGCGGATGTCCATCAGCTCAGCCTCGGACTTCTGAACGAGGTCGCCGACGGTGTTGATCCCCTCGCGCTTCAGGCAGTTGTACGAGCGCACCGACAGGTTGAGCTCCTCGACGGTGATCGCGTAGTCCGACGGCATCGAGTCGTCCTCGGCCGGGCCAACCTGCATCGACTGCGCTTCGGCGAGGTCGCTCACGAGCTGAACGAGCTCGAGCAGCGTCCCGCCTGCCGAGGCGACCGCCTCGCGGGGGGTGATCGAGCCGTCGGTCTCGACGTCGAGGATCAACCGGTCGCGGTCCGTCATCTGCTCGACCCTCGTGTTCTCCACCGAATACGACACGCGCCGCACCGGGGAGAAGATCGAGTCGACGGGGATCACGCCGATCGGATCGCGAGGCTTCTTGTTCTTGTCGGCCATGCGGTACCCCAGGCCGCGCTCGACGGTCAGCTCCATCTCGAGCGAGCCGCCCTTGCCCACGGTCGCCAGGTGCAACTCGGGATTCAGCACCTCGACCCCAGCGGGCGGCGAGATGTCACCGGCGGTCACGTCGCCAGGGCCCTTGGACTTCAGATAGACGGTGACCGGCTCGTCGACGTCGCTCCGGACGACGAGCTCCTTGAGGTTCAGGATGATGTCGGTGACGTCCTCGGTCACTTTGGGGACCATCGAGAACTCATGCAGCACGCCGTCGATGCGGACCGAGCTGATCGCCGCGCCCGGGATCGACGAGAGCAGCGTGCGGCGGAGCGAGTTCCCGATCGTGTAGCCGAACCCCGGCTCGAGGGGCTCGATGACGAATCTGGACCGCGTCGGGGAGACGGGCTCCTCCTGGATCTGCGGTCTTGCGACGATAAACACTGCGCTACCTCCTCCGCGGGGGATCATCCACTCCTCCCCGCCATCTGCGTTCGGGTCGCGGCTGTTGCCCGCGGACCCACCCGCGTTCGACTCCGCGGGCTGTTTCTTCGCCGCCTAGACGCGACGGCGCTTCTTGGGCCGGACGCCGTTGTGCGGCACCGGCGTGACGTCCTGGATGCCTGCCACCTCGAGTCCCGTGGCGGCGAGCGATCGGATCGCGGTCTCGCGACCGGATCCGGGCCCCTTCACGAACACATCGACCTTCTGAAGGCCGTGTTCCTGCGCCTTCCGTGCGGCGGACTCAGCGGCCAGCTGCGCCGCGAACGGCGTCGACTTTCGTGATCCTTTGAAGCCCACGTTGCCGGCGCTCGCCCAGCTGATCGTGTTTCCGTGCAGGTCGGTGATCGTGACGATCGTGTTGTTGAACGTCGACTTGATGTGGGCCTGACCGTGCACGACGTTCTTCTTCTCGCGACGCTTGGTCTTCTTGGCCTTCGGCTTCGCCATGGTGACGTCCGCTCCTACTTCTTGGCCGCGACCTTCTTCTTGCCCGCGACGGTCTTCCGAGGTCCCTTACGTGTACGCGCGTTCGTGTGGGTGCGCTGGCCGCGGACCGGCAGGCTCCGCCGGTGGCGGACGCCCTGGTAGCTGCCGATCTCGATCTTGCGCTTGATTTCCTGAGCGACCTCGCGCCGAAGATCACCCTCGACCTTGAACGTCCTGTCGATGAACTCGCGGATCCGGCTCACCTCGTCCTCGGCCAGGTCGCGAACCTTCGTGCCGCCGTCGACGCCGGTCCCGTCGATGATCTTGTACGCCCGCGTCGGGCCGATCCCGTAGATGTAGCGGAGCGCGATGTCCACGCGCTTGTCGCGTGGAAGGTCGACGCCTGCGATGCGAGCCATGTGCTCTTTTCCCTCCCTTGGCCTAGCCCTGTACCTGCTTGTGCCGCGGGTTCGAGCAGATCACGCGTATCCGGCCGCGCCGGCGGATAACCTTGCAGCGGTCGCACATCTTCTTCACGGACGGACGGACCTTCATCTTCGTTCGTTCCTCACTTGTACCTATAGACGATCCTGCCCCGCGTCAGGTCGTACGGCGAGAGCTCGACCAGCACGCGGTCCCCGGGAAGGATCCGGATGTAGTGCATCCGCATCTTCCCCGAGATGTGCGCCAACACGTTGTGCCCGTTCTCGAGTTGCACCCGGAACATCGCGTTCGGGAGTGGTTCGGTGACCGTTCCCTCGACCTCGATGGCGTCTTTCTTCGGCAAGCTCCGGTTGTTCCTCGGGTTCTGGACACGCCGACCCACCCACGGGCGAGCCGGAACCGCCTCCGGCTGGAGGCGGACCGCCAGTATAGGGGACGGCGCGTCGAACCGTCCATGACCAGGCAAAACGTGGCGCGTTGCGGCCGCAGGAACCCCAGGGCTGGCTACTCGGCCCTCTCGGGTTCGACGACGACGGAGTCCTGCGGGGCCGCCCGCTCGAGGATGGCTCCGAGCCTCCCGGACGTCTCGTCCAGCCACTGATTGATCTGGCTGAGGTCTTCGAGCAGGGCGTCGCGGCGCGACCGGAGGGCGGCCACCGATTCCTCAGCCTCCTGGTGAGCATCGGCGATCAGACGCTGGGACCGCTCCGTCACGTCGGAGATGATCCGGGCGGCGTCCGCCTCGGCTTGCTGCCGGGCGGTCTCCGCATCCTGCTGCGAGCGTTCCACCTCGGCCTGCGCCTCTTGCCTGGTGCGTTCGGCCTGATCTCGCGCCTCCTGCAGGATCCGGTCGACCTCCGTCTCGGCGTCCAACCTCATCCGCGCCACGTCCTCGTCGAACGACCGGACCAGGTCGGCGATCCGTGCCGCAACGATGTCGTACGGATCTCCCGCGTCCGCGCCGCCCGACTGTTGCCGCTCCGCGAGCTGCGCGTCGAGCTCCTTGATGCGCGCCTCGAGGTCGGCCATGTGCTCGGCGACAAGCCGGAGGTGCGCGGTCACCTCATCCGGGGCATATCCCCGCCTGACTTGCTGGAAGTCGGCCCGGTAGACGGAGCCTCCGTTCATCGGACGGTCAGGACCTCGTGCCCGTCCTCGGTCACCGCGATGGTGTGCTCGAAGTGCGCCGAGAGCGACCCGTCCTTAGTCACCACCGTCCAGTCGTCGGCGAGCACCCGCGTCTCCCAGCCGCCCACGTTCACCATCGGCTCGACCGCGACAACCAGCCCCGGCTTGAGAACCGGCCCCCGCCCGGGGTCACCGTAGTTGGCGATCTGGGGGTCCTCGTGGAGGGCCCGGCCGATCCCGTGTCCGACGTACTCGCGGACGACGGAGAATCCCGCCCCCTCGGCGACCTGCTGGACGGCCGCGCCGATGTCGGAGAGCCGTCCGCCCGGACGGATCTGCGAGATCCCCGCCTCGAGCGCCTCCTCTGTAACGCGCACGAGCTTCTCGGCGTCGGGCGACCGCGGATCGCCGACGATGATCGTCACCGCGGAGTCGGCGTGGAAGCCGTCCCAGATCGCCCCGAAGTCCAGCGACAGGACGTCACCCTCGCGAACAACCCGCTTCGTCGACGGGATGCCGTGCACGATCTCGTCGTTCAGCGAGGTGCAGATCGACGCTGGGAACGTCCCCCGGTACCACTTGAACGAGGGCGTCGCGCGCTGCTCGAGGATGTACGCCTCGGCCACCTCGTCGAGCTTTGCGGTGGTGACGCCCGGCCCGACCGCCGCGAGGACGCGGTCGATGGTCCCGGCAACGATGCGGCCAGCCTTCCGCATCTTGTCGATCTCATCGGGGGACTTGTAGATGATCACATCGTCTCCAACGCCCGCGGCCCTACCCGTAATCCTCGGTCAGATCGGCGATGGCCTCAATAGTCCGGTGGGCCACGACCTCGACCGGCGCCTCGGCGTCGATGTCTCGGAGGAGGCCGCGCTCCCAGAAGTATAGGACGAGGGGCTTCGTCTCTTTGTGGTAGACCTCGAGCCTCCGGCGGACCGTCGCCTCGTCGTCGTCCGAGCGACCCCGGAGCTCATGCCCGCACACGTCACAGACGCCTTCGATTCGTGGCGGCTTGAACTCGATGTTGTACGAGCGCCCGCAGTTCGGGCAGACGAGCCTGGCGTGGAGCCGCTTCACCGCGACCTCGTCGGAGATCTTGAAGTTCAGCACGGCCGAGAGCGGTCTCCCCCACGCCCCCAGCGCGCGCTCGAGCGCCTGCGCCTGCGGAACGGTTCGCGGAAACCCGTCGAGGATGAACCCCTCACGCGTATCCGGCTGGTCGAGTCGGTCGAACACCATCTCGGTGGTGATGTCGTCCGGGACGTACTCGCCCGAGTCGACGAACTCCTTGGCCCGCATCCCGAGCGGTGTTTCGCGCGCGATGTGGTCGCGGAAGATGTCACCGGTCGCGATCACTGCGAGCCCGTAGCGCTCGGCCAGCTTCCTTGCCTGCGTCCCCTTCCCCGCGCCCGGTGGGCCGAGCAGGATGATCCGCACGGCCTTACCTCAGGAAGCCCTCGTAGTGACGCATCAGCAGCTGCGACTCGAGCTGCTTCATCGTCTCGAGCGCGACGCCCACCGTGATCAGCAGCGAAGTACCGCCGAACGGGAACTGCGCCACCGGGAGGAAGTACGCGAAGAAGATCGCCGGGAGGAGCGCGATCAAGGCGAGGAAGATCGAGCCGGGCAGCGTGATCCTGGTCAACACGAAGCTCAGGTAGTCGGAGGTCGGTGGTCCCGGGCGGATGCCGGGGACGAAACCGCCGTACTTGCGAAGGTTGTCCGCCGTGTCGACCGGATTGAACGCGATCGCCGTGTAGAAGTAGGCGAAGAAGATGACCAGGAGACCGTAGATCGCCATGTAGACCACGCTTCGCTGATTGGTTACGTAGTCGTTCACGACGTTCTGGAACCACTGCGCGTGGTAGACGCTCGCCAGCAGCGTGGGGAAGTACAGCAGCGAGCTGGCGAAGATGATCGGGATCACGCCGGACTGGTTCACCTTCAGCGGGATGTACGTGCTCCCGCCGCTCGTCATCCGTCGGCCGACGACGCGCTTGGCGTACTGCACCGGGATCCGTCGCTGGCCCTGCTCGACGAAGATGACCGCGACGATGATGGCCAGCCCGATGACGATGATCGTGGCGAACTTCCCGGCTCCTCCGCTCAAGTAGATCGAGCGTCCCTGCGTGGGAAGCCCCGAGATCACGCTGGAAAAGATGAGGATCGACATGCCGTTGCCAATCCCACGCTGGGTGATGAGCTCACCCATCCACATGATCATCGCGGTGCCGGCCGTCAGGATCAGGACGATCAGCGCGACGTTCGGCGCGGTGAACTCCCCCGTCGGGAAGATGTCGACGCCGCCGAGCTGTTGCGAACCGGAATGGAACAGGAACGCCAGTCCCGTCGACTGGAGTAGCGCGAGTGCCACGGTGACGTAGCGCGTCCACTGGTTGACCTTCTTCGCGCCCTGCTCGCCCTCCTTGCGCCACTGCTCGAGCTTGGGGATCACGACGGAGAGGAGCTGCATGATGATGGACGCGGTGATGTAGGGCATGATGCCGAGCCCGAATACCGCCACGTTCGTCAGCGCGCCGCCTGAGAACAGATCGATGAACGTGAGGAACCCGGTCAGACCCTGCTGTTCGAGCTGGCTCTGAAGTAGTGAGATGTCGACGACGGGAACCGGCACGTACGAGCCGAGCCGGTACACCGCGATGATGAACAGGGTGAAGAGGATCTTGTTGCGGAGGTCGGGGACCTTGAACGCATTGACGAAGGCGCGGAGCACGAGGTCCTTATCCTACCCGTCGGTTCCGAGAAGCTCGGCGGTTCCGCCGGCGCGCTCGATCTTCTCCTTCGCCGCTTCCGAGAACGCGTGAGCCTTCACCGTCAACGCCTTGTCGAGCTCGCCACGGGCGAGCACCTTCACCGGGCGACCCTTGCGAACGAGCCCGTGCGCGGACAGCGCCGCGGGGTCGACCTCACGATCGAAGTACCGCCCGAGCGTCTCGACGTTGACGACGGCGTACTCGACGCGGTTCGGATTCTTGAACCCCTTCAGCTTGGGAACTCGGCGTTGGAGCGGCATCTGGCCGCCCTCGAACCCGGGCCTCGGGTTGTGGCGCGCGAGGTAACCCTTCGAGCCGCGCCCCGCCGTCTTCCCGCGGACGCCCGCTCGGCCCCGTCCGACCCGCTTGCGGTCGGTCTTCGACCTCTCGGCCGGCTTGAGGTGGTGGATCTTCACGACGACTCCTCTACTACCTCTACCTCAACCAGGTGACGGACCTTCTCGATCATCCCCCGGATCTCGGGACGGTCGTCCTTCACCACGGTGTCGTTGATCCGGTGCAGGCCGAGACGTCGCACCGTCGACTTCTGGTCCTTCGGCCTGTTGATGACGCTCCGGACCTGCGTGACCTTGAGCCTTCTGCCGTGCGCCACCGCTTCGCTCCTCGAGCGCGAGGTCATCGGCGGCCTCCGCCCGACGGCGATTCCGGCGAGGCTCCGGCTTGGTCGCCATAGACCTCCTCGAGCTTCGCGGCGCGCGCCGCCTGCATCCGATCCTGCGCGGCGCTCACCGCATCCAGCATCGGCTTCGGCGCCACGTCGCGAACATCACGCCCGCGCAGCCGCGCCACCTCTTCGGGACGCTTGAGCGAGCGAAGGCCGCTCATCGCCGCCTTCACGATGTTGATGGCGTTCGATGAGCCGAGCGATTTCGACAGGATGTCCTTGATCCCGGCGACCTCGACGAGAGCGCGAACGGGACCGCCGGCGATGACGCCGGTCCCCGGCGCGGCCGGCTTCAGCAGCACGACGCCGGCCCCGTCCTCACCGAACACCTGGTGCGGGATCGTCGTCCCCATCATCGGAACCTCGAACATCTTGCGCTTGGCCTCCTCGATGCCCTTCGAGATCGCGGCCGGGACTTCTTTGGCCTTGCCATAGCCGAGACCAACGCGACCCGCACCGTCGCCGACGACGACGAGAGCGGCGAACGAGAAGCGACGGCCCCCCTTGACCACCTTGGCCACGCGGTTGATCGCGATGACCCGCTCCTCGTAGATGCTCTTCTCGCCCTGTGAGTCATATCGGCGCATGGTCAGATCCGAAGTCCCTTCTCGCGTGCTCCCTCGGCGAGGGCTGCGACACGTCCGTGGTACAGCCTTCCGCCCCGGTCGAACACAACGGCCTCGATGCCGGCGGCCTTTGCGCGCTCGGCGATCAGTTCGCCCACCGCCTTGGCCGAACTCGTCTTGCCGTCGCCGCGACCCTGCACCTCGCGGTCCGACGCTGCCACGAGCGTTCGAGAAGCCGAGTCGTCGATCAGCTGCGCGTAGATGTGCCGATTGGAACGGAACACCGCGAGACGCGGTCGTTCCGCGGTGCCGCTGACCTTCGTCCGGGTCCGGACGTGGCGGCGAACACGAGCATCGTGCTTGGTCTTGGCATTCACCTGGCCCCACCCGCCCGCATCACGCGGCCCCGGTCTTCGCGGCCTTGCCGGCCTTCTTGCGCACATACTCGTTCTCGTAGCGGATGCCCTTGCCCTTGTACGGCTCCGGCTTGCGTACCTTCCGGATGTTGGCGGCCACCTCGCCGACCAGCTGCTTGTCGTTGCCGCGAACGACGATTGACGTGGGGGTGGGAACCTCGAACTCGATGCCCTCCGGTGCCGGGAACGGAACGGGGTGTGAGTAGCCCACCTGCAGCTCAAGCGCGTTGCCGCGCATCGCGGCGCGATAGCCGACACCGACGATGGCCAGGCGCTTCTCGTACCCCTTCGTCACGCCCTCGACCATGTTCGCGATCAGCGAGCGCGTGAGGCCATGCAGGCTCCGGTGGAATCCCTCGTCACTTGGTCGCTCGACGCGGATCGCGGCGTCCTCGTGGACGACGCGCATCTCGGGATGGAAACGCGTGCTGAGCGTTCCTCGCGGGCCCTTCACGGTCACCGAGGAGTCCTCGATCGTGACGTCGACCCCGCTCGGGATCTCGATGGGTTGTCTGCCGATACGACTCATATCGCTACCCCTGCTACCAAACGTACGCGAGGACCTCGCCGCCGATGCCCTTGCGGGAGGCGTCACGGTCCGTCATCACACCCTGCGACGTCGACACGATGGCGACGCCGAGACCACCGAGCACGCGCGGGAGACCGGTCCGCCCCGCGTACATGCGCCGTCCCGGGCGGCTCACACGCTTCAACCCGGTGATCGTGCGCTCGCGTTTCGAGCCGTACTTCAGCGTCACCCGGAGTGTCCGGTCGAGCCCGTCACCCTCCGGCTCGTATCCGCCGACGAAGCCCTCGGCCGCAAGGATCTTCACGATCGCCTCGTTCATCTTGGACGCCGGCACGATCAGGTCGTCCTTGTAGGCGAGGTTCGCGTTGCGGATCCGCGCCAACAGGTCCCCGATGGGGTCCGAGACGTTGGTGGCAAGCCTCACCATGACGCCTTGGTCACCCCCGGCAGCTCGCCCGCGTGTGCGAGCTCGCGCAGGCAGATCCGGCAGAGCATGAAGCCGCGGTACACGGCGCGTGCGCGACCGCATCGCGAGCATCGCGTGTACTCGCGTACCTTGAACCTCTGCTGCTGCTGCTGCTTGTTGATCAGCGCTTTCTTCGCCATATCCGTTGTCCTCGCTACGACGCCTCCGCTTGCACCACCGGGATCCCCTCGAACGGGAACCCCAGCGCCACCAGCAGCGCGCGTCCTTCCTCGTCGTTCTTCGCGGTCGTCACGACCGTGATGTCCATCCCCCGGACCTTGACCACCCTGTCGTAGTCGATCTCCGGGAAGATCAGCTGCTCGGTCAGCCCGAGCGTGAAGTTCCCACCGCCGTCGAACGCGCTCGGGTTCAGCCCGCGGAAGTCCCGGATCCGGGGGATCGCGATCGCCACGAGCCGATCGATGAACTCCCACATCCGGTCGCCCCGCAGGGTGACCTTCGCGCCGATCGCCATGCCCTCGCGCAGCTTGAACCCGGCGATGGACTTCCGGGCCTTGGTGATCACCGGCTTCTGCCCGGTGATCGTCGTGAGGTCGTCGACCGCGGCCTCCAGCATACGGCCGTCCTTGAGGGCGTCACCAACGCCCATGTTCAGGACGACGCGGTCGAGTCGAGGAACCTGCATCGGGTTGTCCAAACCGAGCTCGCGCTGCAGACGTGGCACGCCCTCCTCGCGGAAGCGCGTCTTCAGCCGGGGAACGTACGTCGTTTGACTCACAGGTCCTCACCACACTTGCGACAGATGCGCACGCGCGTGCCATCGTCCTCGACGCGGTGGCCGACCCGCGTCGGTTTGCCGCAGCTCCGACACACGGGCTGTACGTTCGAGATGTCGATGAGTTGCTCGGTGTCGATGATGCCGCCCTGCTGCAGCTGCGATCCGCTCGAGGAGCGCTTGCCAGTCGTCCGCTGGTGCTTCTTGGCCATCGCGGCGCCTTCGACGAGTACCCGCCGCTCCCGGGGGAGCACGCGGATCACGCGCCCGACGTGACCGCGGCTCTTGCCGTTCATCACGCGGACCGTGTCGTCCCTCTTGATGTCGACGCCTGGCATCGCTACAGCACCTCCGGGGCAAGCGAGATGATCTTCATGAACCGCTTCTCGCGGAGCTCGCGGGCGACCGGGCCGAAGATGCGCGTGCCGCGCGGGTTCTTCGCGTCGGTCGTGAGCAAGACCACCGCATTGTCATCGAACTTGATGTACGAACCGTCCGGCCTTCGACGCTCCTTGGCGGTTCGAACGACCACTGCCTTCACCACTTCACCTTTCTTGACGCCGCCACCCGGCAGCGCGTCCTTCACGGAGCCGACGACGACGTCACCCACGCCGGCATACCGCCGGTGTGAGCCGCCGAGGACGCGGATCACCAGGACCTCCTTGGCCCCCGTGTTGTCTGCGACCTTGCATCGGGTCTCCTGCTGAATCACTGCTCCTCTGTTTCCTATTTCGCCCTTTGGACGACCTCGACGAGGCGCCACCGCTTGGTCTTGCTGAGCGGACGCGTCTCCATCACGCGAACCGTGTCACCGACATGTGCATCGTTGTTCTCGTCGTGCGCGGCGAGCTTGTTCGAACGCGCGACCGTCTTGCGGTACAGCGGGTGTCGAACCTTGCGGTCGATGCGGACGAGGACGGTCTTGTCCATCTTGTCGGACACGACCACGCCCGTTCGGACCTTCCGGCGCCCCCGTTCGGTCACTTGCGATGTCTCGCTCATGTCTCGCTCTCGTTCGCTCATGGCTGGGACTCCACGGCCTCACGCTCCTGGTCGAGCTCACGCTCGCGGAGAACCGTGAGGATCTGTGCGATCTCGTGACGCAGCTGCTTGACCCGCATGGGATTGTCGAGCTGCCCGGTGGCGAGCTGGAAGCGCAGGTTGAACAGCTCCTCCTTGGAAGACTCGAGTCGTTCGAGCAGGTCCTGTTCACCGAGGTCGCGGAGCTCTCGCACTCGTGCCATCACTCACCACCCCCCGCACGGGAGATGAGCTTCGTCTTGATGGGCAGCTTGTGCGCGGCGCGGCTCATGGCCTCGCGGGCAAGCGTGTCGGAGACGCCGGCCAGCTCGAACATCACGCGGCCCGGCTTCACGACGGCGACCCAGCCCTCCGGGTTGCCCTTCCCCGAGCCCATTCGCGTCTCGGCCGGCTTCTTCGTGACGGGCTTGTCGGGGAAGATGTTGATCCACACCTTCCCGCCGCGACGGATGTGGCGCGTGATCGCCACCCGGGCCGCCTCGATCTGCCGGTTGGTGATCCACGCCGGCTCCAGCGCCACAAGGCCGTAGTCGCCGTACTGGATCTCGGTGCCGCCCTTGGCCCGACCTCGACGCCGCCCCCGGTGCACCTTGCGATGCTTGACCTTCTTGGGCGCGAGCATCAACGATCCTCCTCGGGCGGGGCCTCCGCGGCAGCGCGCTTGGGCTCCTCGTCGACGGTAGCGTTCGCGCTCGGCGCGGCTTCGCCCGTCGACGGGTCGCCGGTCGGTTCCTCCGCCTCGGCCTCCTCCGCTTCCACGGTTGGCTCAGCCTCTTCGGGTTCGGCGACCTCGGCGGCCTCGCGGACGTCGGTGATGAGCGCACCGGTCGAGGCGCCGCCGCCGCTGGCCACCTGGGCGAGGGCGCGAGCGCGCAGACGCTCGGTTTCTTGCTCCGCCTGCGGGATCTCGTCACCGTGGTAGACCCACACCTTCACGCCGATCTGGCCAAACGTCGTCTTTGCTTCGGCCTGACCGAAATCGATCTTCGCGCGCAGCGTGTGCAACGGAACGCGACCCTCGCGATACCACTCCCGCCGCGACATCTCGGTCCCACCGAGGCGGCCTCCGCATTGCACGCGAACGCCGAGGGCACCCGAGCGCATGGCGGTCTGTACGGCCCTGCGCATCGCGCGACGGAACGACACGCGACCGGCGAGCTGCTCGGCAACGCCCTGCGAGAGCAGCGTCGCGTCGGTCTCGGGGCGCGCCTCCGACGCGGCGGAGTTCATGTCCTCGACCTTCACGTCGACGCGCTTCTTGGTGACCCGTTCGATGTCCTTGCGGATCCGGTCGACCTCGGCGCCCTTTCTGCCGATCACGATCCCCGGCCGGGCCGTGCGGATGTACACCCAGATCTGGTCGCCCTTGCGCTCGATGTCGATGCTCGAGATTCCCGCGCGCGCCAGGCGAGACCGGATGTGCTTTCGAATCCAGACGTCCTCGTGCAGCTGGGTCGCGTAATCGCGCCGGGCGAACCAGTTGGACTTCCAGGGGTAGATGACCCCCAGACGGAACCCGTACGGGTTGACCTTGTGACCCACTTACTCTTCCTCTCCCAACGACGTCACTACCAGCGTGATGTGCGACGTGCGCTTGAACACCTTGGTCGCGCGGCCGTAGGCCCTGGGACGCCAACGCTTGAGCGTCGGGCCCTCGTCGACCCACGCCCGCTCGACGACGAGGTTCTGCGGCGCGACCCCCGGCTGCTGCTCGGCATTCGCCACGGCAGAGTTCAGTGCCTTCTCCACCGTCTTCGCCGCGCCGAGCGGCGAGAACCGCAGGATGCGACGCGCTTCGTCGATCTGGCGCCCGCGGATCATCTCGATCACTCGGCGCGCCTTGGAGGGCGTGATCCTCGCGTATTTCACCGTCGCTTTGGCTTGCATGTCTTTCGTTCCCTCTACCTCGCGGTCGTCGATCGTTCCGCGCGCGCGTGCGATCGGAACGTTCGCGTGGGCGCGAACTCGCCGAGCTTGTGCCCGACCATCGACTCGGAGATGTACAGCGGGACGTGCTTCCGACCATCGTGCACGGCGATCGTGTGACCCACCATCTCGGGCACGATCGTCGAGCGGCGCGACCAGGTGCGCACAACCGTTTTCTCGTTGCGCCGATTCATCTCGACGATCCTGATCATCAGGTGGTCGTCGACGAACGGGCCCTTTTTGATGCTGCGCGTCACTGACCACGCCCCTTCCCGCGGCGCCGCACGATGAGCTTGTTCGACGCCTTCTTCTTCTTGCGCGTCCGGCCCTCGGGCTTCCCCCACGGGGTGGTCGGGTGACGACCGCCCGAGCTCTTGCCTTCGCCGCCGCCGAGCGGATGGTCGACCGGGTTCATCGCCACGCCGCGGACCGACGGCCGCTTCCGCTTCCACCGTGACCGCCCCGCCTTGCCGAGTTGAATGAGTTCGTGCTCGGCGTTGCCGACCTCGCCGACGGTTGCCCTGCAAGAGGCCAGGACCATCCGGGTTTCACCGGAGGGCAGGCGTATGGTGGCGTAGCCGGCCTCCTTGGCCATCACCTGCACGCTCGCCCCGGCCGATCGCGCCATTCGCGCACCGCCGCCGGGTTTGAGCTCCACGGCGTGCACGGTGGTCCCCACCGGGATGTTCCGGAGCGGGAGGGCGTTCCCCGGCCGAACGTCAGCACCCTCGCCAGATACCACGCGGGCGCCCGGCGACAGACCGTTCGGGGCGAGGATGTACCGCTTCTCGCCGTCGGCGTAGTGCAGCAGCGCGATGCGCGCCGTCCGGTTCGGGTCGTACTCGATATGCGCGACCTTCGCCGGAACGCCGTCCTTGTTCCGCTTGAAGTCGATCACGCGGTAGCGGCGCTTGTTGCCGCCGCCCTGGTGACGCGTGGTGACGCGGCCGTGCGTGTTCCGCCCGGCGCGGTTCCGACCCTTGTCGAGAAGCTTGCGCTCCGGCGAGGAGCGTGTGATCTCGTCGAACGAGGACACGCTGGCGCCCCGCCTCGCGGGCGACGTCGGCTTGTACTTCCGAACGGCCATTGCTCTACTTCCCCGTCTCGAAGATCTCGATGCGGTCGCCCTCCGCCAGCGTGACGACCGCGCGCTTCTCGTCCGCTCGCTTACCCATGGTGAAGCGGCGACGCTTGACCTTGCCCTTGCGGTTCAGCGTTCGAACCGAGGTCACGCTGACACCCCAGATCTGCTGGATCGCCTCTTTGATCTCGGTCTTGCTCGAACGCTTGTCCACGAGGAACGTGTAGGTGTTCTGCTCAAGCCCCGCGTAGGACTTCTCGCTCACGACCGGGCGGAAGATGATGTCTCGTGGTGTCTTCACTCGGCGTCACCGTCCGTCGTCGTTTCCTTCTCGTCCGGGCCTGCGGCGCGCGCGCCCTCGAGAACGTCGAGCGACGCGCTCGTCACGATCAGCTTGTCGGCGGCGATCACCTCGTACACGCCGAGGCTCCCGGCGTATGCGACCCGAACGCCCCCGATGTTCCGAAACGACTTCTCCGCGGCTCCCGTCTCCGTCGGCCCGGCCAGCACGAGCAACACCTTGCCGCCGACCTTCAACGCCTCGAGCATCTCGGCCGCGCGCTTCGTCTTCGGCTCGTCGAACTCGAGGTCGTTCACGACGACGAGCTTGTCGCTCTGCAGCGCATCGGTCAGAGCCGAACGGAGCGCGCCCTTCCGCATCTTCTTGTTGATCCGGATGTCGTGATCGCGCGGGTGCGGCCCGTGCACGACACCGCCACCCGTCCACTGCGGCGCCCGGGTCGAACCCTGCCGGGCACGCCCGGTCCCCTTCTGGCGCCACGGCTTCTTGCCGCCACCCGATACCTCGCCCCGGGTCTTGGTCGCGTGCGTTCCTCGCCGAAGCGACGCCTGCGCGGCCACGACGACCTGATGCATCAGCGGCCCCGACACCTTCGCCTCGAACACGTCGGCCGACAAGTCGCGCGTCGCCACCTTCTTCCCCGTGGGGTCGACGACGGGAACGCTCGCCATCAGGCACCACTCTCCGCCGGCTGCTTGGCAGACGAACGGACCATGACCAGGCCGCCACTCGGACCGGGGATGGCGCCCTTCAGGAGGAGCAAGTTGCGCTCGGGGTCGGCCTGGACGACCTCCAGGTTGAGCACCGTGACGCGTTCGTTCCCCATCTGACCGGCCATGGGCATGCCCTTGAAGACGCGAGAAGGGGTGGCGCAAGCGCCGATCGCACCGGGCGAGCGGTGCTTGCGCTCGGTCCCGTGGCTCCCCGAGAGCCCCGCGAACCCATGGCGCTTCATCACGCCGGCGAACCCCTTGCCCTTCGAGACGCCGACCACGTCGGCGCGCTCACCGGGAGCGAACACGTCGGCCTTGATCAGCTGGCCCGGCGTGTAGCTCTCGGCGTCGTCGGTTCGAAGCTCGACCAGGTACCGAGCCGGCTCGGCATCGACCTTCTCGAAATGCCCCTGCATCGGCTTGTTCACCGAGCGCGACCTGGTGTCCCCGAACGCGAGCTGCACGGCTCGATAGCCGTCACGCGCCTCGGTCTTGACCTGCGCGACGACACACGGCCCGGCCTGGATCACGGTCACCGGCACCGCACGCGTTTCGTCGAAGATCTGGGTCATGCCCAGCTTCGTCCCGAGGATTCCCTTGACCTGTGCCATCGCCCTGAACGAGCCCCTAGAGCTTGATCTCGATGTCGACGCCGGCCGACAGGTTCAGGCGCTGAAGCTCCTGAACCGTCTTCGACGTGGCGTCCACGATGTCGATCAGCCGCTTATGCGTGAGCATCTGGAAGTGCTCGCGGCTGTCCTTGTATTTGTGCGGCGAGCGGATGACCGTGTAGATCGACCGCTCGGTCGGTAGCGGCACCGGCCCGACGACCTTGGCGCCGGTCCGGGTCACGTGCTCGACGATCTCGCGAGCGGCCACGTCGAGCATGCGATGGTCGTACGCCCGAAGCTTGATCCTGATCCTGGGCCCCGCCACCGCTCTGCTCCCCCTCGGCCTGTCGTTCCTACTTGATGATCTTGGTGACGCGGCCGGCACCCACGGTTCGGCCGCCCTCGCGGATCGCGAAGCGCAGGCCCTCTTCCATGGCGATCGGAGCGCCGAGCTCCACGCGCATCTCGACGTTGTCGCCGGGCATGACCATCTCGACGCCATCGGGGAGGTGCGCCGTGCCGGTCACGTCGGTCGTCCGGAAGTAGAACTGCGGGCGGTAGCCGTTGAAGAACGGGGTGTGTCGTCCGCCCTCGTCCTTGGACAGGACGTAGACCTGCGACATGAACTCCGTATGCGGCGTCACCGAGCCCGGCTTCGACAGCACCTGGCCCCGCGCCACCTCTTCCTTGTCGATCCCGCGGAGGAGCACGCCGACGTTGTCGCCGGCTTCTACCTCGTCGAGGAGCTTGCGGAACATCTCGAGGTCGGTGGCGACGGTCTTGCGCGTGTCCTTGATGCCGACGATCTCGACCTCCCCCATCTTCTTAAGACGGCCCTGCTCCACGCGGCCCGTGACGACCGTTCCGCGGCCTGTGATGGAGAAGACGTCCTCGATCGCCATGAGGAACGGCTTGTCGACGTCGCGAGTCGGCTCCGGTACGTACGTGTCGACTGCCGATAGCAGCTCGTCGATCTTGGACATCGCCTGCTCGTCGCCCTCGAGCGCCTTCAGCGCAGAGACCTGGATCACGGGCACCTCGTCGCCGGGGTACTCGTAGCTCGACAGCAGCTCACGCACCTCGAGCTCGACCAGGTCGAGCAGCTCGGCGTCGTCGACCATGTCGACCTTGTTCAGCGCGACGACGATGTACGGGACACCCACCTGACGGGCGAGCAGGACGTGCTCACGGGTCTGAGGCATGGGCCCGTCCGCCGCCGAGACCACCAGGATCGCACCGTCGACCTGCGCGGCGCCGGTGATCATGTTCTTGATGTAGTCGGCGTGCCCCGGCATGTCGACGTGGGCGTAGTGACGGTTCTCCGTCTCGTACTCCACGTGGGCGATGGCGATCGTGATCCCGCGCTCACGCTCCTCCGGCGCCTTGTCGATCTGGTCGAAGGGCGTGAACTCGGCAAGACCCTTCTCGGCCTGACGCTTGGTGATCGCCGCGGTCAGCGTGGTCTTGCCGTGGTCGATGTGTCCCATCGTCCCCACGTTCACGTGGGGCTTGTTGCGCTCGAACTTCTTCTTCGACATCTCTTCTCGTCTCCTCTACTCGCCGCGAACGCGCGCGACGATCTCGCGCGAGATGTTCGCGGGCACCTCGCTATACGCATGCAGCTGCATCGGCGTGTGCGACGCGCGGCCCTGTGTCCGCGAACGCAGGTCGGTCGCGTAGCCGAACAGCTCGGCCAGCGGGACCAGCACGCGGATCGCCTTCTGGCCGCTTCGGTCGTCGATCCGCTCGATGCGACCTCGCCGCGACGTGACGTCGCCCATCACGTCGCCCATGAACTCCTCCGGCGTGATGACCTCGAACTCCATGACCGGCTCGAGCAGCACGGGGTCGGCCTTCTTCGCCGCGTCCTTGAGCGCCATCGAGCCGGCGATCTTGAAGGCGAGCTCACTCGAGTCGACCTCGTGGTACGAGCCGTCCTCGAGCGTGGCTCGAACGTCGACGAGTGGGTAGCCGGCGAGCACGCCGGACTCCATCGCCTCCTGGATGCCCTGATCGACCGCGGGGATGTACTCGCGCGGGATCTTGCCGCCGACGATCTTGTTGACGAACTCGTACCCGCCGCCCTGACCGGTCGGTTCGAGATCGATGACCACGTGAGCGAACTGACCGCGACCACCCGTCTGGCGGACGAACCGCGTCACGACCTTCTGGACCGGCCTGCGGATCGTCTCGCGATAGGCCACCTGCGGCTTGCCGACGTTCGCGTCAACGCTGAACTCACGGCGCAGGCGGTCCACGATGATGTCGAGGTGGAGCTCGCCCATCCCCGAGATCACGGTCTGTCCCGTCTCGTCGTCGTACTTCACGACGAACGTCGGATCCTCGTCGGCGAGCTTGCCAAGACCTGAGGCCAGCTTGTCCTGGTCCGCCTTCGTCTTCGGCTCCACCGCGACCGAGATGACCGGCGTCGGGAAGCTGATCGACTCGAGGATGATCGGGTTCGCCGGGTCGGCCAACGTGTCACCGGTGCTCGAATGCTTGAGGCCGACGATCGCGACGATGTCGCCGGTGAACGCGGCCTCCATGTCCTCGCGGTGGTTCGCGTGCATCTGCAGGATGCGACCGATGCGCTCCTTACGGTCCTTCGTCGTGTTCTCCACGTGCGCGCCGGCGCGAAGGACGCCCGAGTAGACCCGGACGTACGTCAGCCTGCCCACGTAGGGGTCCGACATGATCTTGAACACCAGCCCGCTGAAGGGCTCGGTGTCCTCGGGCTTGCGCTCGGCGTGCTCGCTGGTGAGCGTGTGACCCTCCACGGGCGGAACGTCGGTCGGCGCCGGCAGGTAGTTCACGATCGCGTCGAGGAGCGGCTGGATCGCCTTGTTCTTGAAGGCGGAGCCCAGGAGGATGGGGACGCCCTCCCCGGCGAGCGTTGCGCGCCTGATAGCGCGTTGCATCTCCTCTGGCGTCGGCTCGTCTTCCACGACGAACTTCTCCATGAGCGCCTCGTCGTGGTCGGCGAGCTTCTCGAAGAGCTCGTGGTGCGCCTCGAACGCGCGGTCCTTGTACTCCTCGGGGATCTCGGTGGTCTCCCACTCCTCGCCCATCTCGGACATCCAGTGCAGCGCCTTCATCTCGACGAGGTCGATGACGCCCTGGAAGCTCGACTCGGTCCCCCAAGGCAGCTGGAGCACGAGCGGGTTCGCGTGCAGACGGTCGACGATCATCTCGACGGTCCGCTCGAAGTTCGCGCCGGTTCGGTCCATCTTGTTGACGAACCCGATCCGGGGAACTCGGTACCGGTCCGCCTGACGCCAGACGGTCTCGGTCTGCGGCTCAACGCCCGCGACGGCATCGAAAACGGCGATCGCGCCGTCGAGGACGCGAAGCGAACGCTCGACCTCGACGGTGAAGTCCACGTGACCGGGCGTGTCGATGATGTTGATCCAGTGGTCCTTCCACATCGTGGTGGTCGCGGCCGAGGTGATCGTGATGCCCCGCTCGCGCTCCTGGACCATCCAGTCCATCAGGGCGGTGCCCTCGTGGACCTCGCCGATCTTGTAGGCCTTGCCGGTGTAGTAGAGGATGCGCTCGGTCGTCGTCGTCTTGCCCGCGTCGATGTGGGCCATGATCCCGATATTCCGGGTTCTGCCCAGCGGGTACTCGCGGATGACCAGGCCCTTCCCGGACCTGCCCCGCTGCTCGACCTTCTGCGCTGTATCTGTCACGTTGAGAGTCTCCGCCGGCGTCGCCACTTGTCAGCGACCTCCGGCCACGGTGTTGTCGTCGATCACCATCGGTAGTGCGCGAACGCGCGGTTGGCGTCCGCCATCTTGTGCATGTCCTCGCGCCGCTTGACCGAGACGCCTTGGCCGTTGGAGGCGTCCATGATCTCGCCCACGAGTCGCTCGGCCATCGAATGCTCCTTGCGGGCTCGCGCGTTGTTCACGAGCCAGCGAAGGGCGAGCGTGGTCCCGCGGGCGGGCCGGACCTCGACGGGCACCTGGTAGTTGGCGCCCCCGACGCGGCGGGAGCGCACTTCCAGGAGCGGACGAACGTTCTCGACCGCCTTCTTCAAGGCGATCACCGGGTCGTTCGAAGTGCGCTCGCTGATGACCTCGAGGGACTTGTACACGGTCCGCTCGGCGAGCGACTTCTTGCCGTCCAGCAGAACCTTGTTGATGAGCTGCGTTACGAGAACGTTCTGATAGACGGGGTCGGGGAGGATCTCACGGCGTACGGCAGGGCCCTTGCGCGGCATGGCGCGATCACTCCCCACCCTTCTTGGCGCCGTAGCGCGACCGTGCCTTCTTCCGGTCGCGAACGCCGGCCGTGTCGAGCGTGCCGCGGATGACCTTGTACCGAACGCCGGGGAGATCCCGAACGCGACCCGCGCGAACGAGCACGATCGAGTGTTCCTGCAGGTTGTGCCCGACGCCGGGGATGTACGCGGTGACCTCGACCCCGGTGGTCAGGCGAACGCGGGCGACCTTGCGGAGCGCGGAGTTCGGCTTCTTGGGAGTGATCGTCTGAACGCGCGTGCAGACGCCCCGCCGCTGCGGGGAGCCCTTGAGGGCGGGAGCCTTCGTCTTGTGCGTGGGCCGGGTCCGGCCGTTCCGCACGAGCTGTTGAATGGTGGGCATGGTCCTCTCGTCTGCACTCTTGACTTGTCAACGGGCCGGTGAGGCGGCCCCTCTGCCGGGTGGTCGGGGCTTGTCGCCTCCATCCCCTTTCCCGACGAAAGAGCCGGGCCATCGGCCCGGCTCCCAGAATGGTGACCCACGTGCTGGGCGCAGGTGTCCCTCGGGTTACCCCCTGGAAGCGTGCTGAATGCCGGCTCGCCCGCCGAGCCGGACGCGAATAAGCAGGTTACCGGGCACGAACCAAGGGTGTCAACGAACGGCGGAGGTGGCTATTCCGCTCTAGGAGGCCCGAGACGTCTGAGAGAGGCGACCCGCCCTCTCCGGCGGACGTGTCAACACCTTGACGGATCTGACCTGCGGTTTTGCTGTCAAGGTATTGACCACTCGCCGCGAGAGGGGACTCCGCGAAAGGGGACAGCAGCAGTCGGGCGACCCCGAGGCACCCGGACAAAGGACAGGCACCGTCGTTGGTCCACGGTATGCATCGCATCTCGGGTCGTGCTGCCGTCCAACCAGCCGGCGGTGAGTCGAGCACCCCGCGCAGCCAGCCCGCGCGAACTCGTGGCGGCCGAGCGCCGACTTCACCGCGTCCTTCGGATTCGGCTAAATGCCGCCGTCGAAGGACTCGGTCTCTCATACGCCCAGGTGGAGGTTTTGCTGCTCCTCGATGAGCGCCCGAATATGCACGCGAGCCTGATCGCCCGGGAGCTGGATGCCACGAGACAGGGCATTCACAGACTCGTCAGACAGCTCGAGCTGGGTGGTCTCGTCGACGTCCTGCCGCCCGACGTCGGCGCGAAGCCAATCACGTTGACTCGTCGCGGACGTCGGCGACTCGCCAACGCGTTGGACGCCGTCAACGCCAGAGCTGTCGCAGGACTCGGGCAGATGTCCGCAGAGGACCGTCGGCGCGCGCTCGAGACCTTGGAGCAGTGTGAGCGTGCACTCCGTCCGGCTCGACAGGGCTGGTGGTTCGACTAGCTGCGCCAGGCGGCGAGGGCGGCCCTCAGGCCGCCCGCGCCGTGGTAATCCGAGCAGAAGTCGCGAACGCCGCGGTGGCCGCTACTCCTCCGTCGTGCTGTACGACCCACCGCCGAGCATGCGCTCGGCCTCCTCGCGGGTCATGGTCCCCCCGGTGAGGACCGGCTCGCCGGCCACGCTGACACCCGACTCGGCCTGCTCGGCCAGCTCCCGCTGGCGAGCGAGCCAGTACTCGGGGATCGCTTCCGGCTTCACGCGTGGCGCGATGTTCCGGTATCGGCTCATCCCCGTTCCAGCCGGGATCAGCTTGCCGATGATCACGTTCTCCTTGAGACCGAGGAGCCCGTCGCTCCGGCCGCCGATCGCGGCCTCGGTTAGCACCCTGGTGGTCTCCTGGAACGATGCCGCCGAGAGCCACGAGTCCGTGGCCAGCGACGCCTTCGTGATCCCCAGCAGCTGCGGACGCGCCGTCGCCGGCTGAGCGCCGTTCTCGACGGTCTCGCGGTTCATCGCCTCGAACCGCCGCCTGTCGACCAGGTCACCCGGCAGGAAGTCGGTCTCGCCCGGTTCGATGATCTGCACCTTTCGCAGCATCTGGCGAACGATCAGTTCGATGTGCTTGTCGTGGATCGTCACACCCTGTGACCGGTAGACCTGCTGGACCTCTTCGACGAGGTGATGCTGCAGGGCCTGCACGCCCTCGATCCGGAGCTTCTCGTGCGGGTTGACCGAGCCCTCGGTGAGCTGCTGCCCGACGTCGACGGTGTCGCCGTCGGCCACCAGCAGCCGGGCCCGGAACCCCACCTTGTACTGCACCGAATCGCTCCCGTCCTCGGACGTGACGGTGATGCGCCGCTCCTTCTTCTCCTCGTCGTCCTCGACCGACACTCGGCCGGGGATCTCCGTGATCCACGCCTCGCCCTTCGGCCTGCGGGCTTCGAACAGCTCGACCACTCGAGGCAGACCGTGCGTGATGTCCTCGCCGGCCACACCGCCCGTGTGGAACGTCCGCATGGTCAGCTGCGTGCCGGGCTCGCCGATCGACTGAGCCGCGACGATGCCGACGGACTCGCCGATGTCGACGAGCCGGCCCGTTGCGAGCGACCAGCCGTAGCAGAGGCGGCACACACCGACCTCGGCCTCGCACATCGCCGCCGAACGCACCCGCACGACGCTCACGCCCGCCTCAACGAGCCGGTCGCCGAGCGCGTCGTCGACCTCGTCGCCTCGCGACGCGATCTTCCGACGCTCGACGCGAACGTCCTCGGCGAGCACCCGCCCGAACAGCGATGTCTCGAGGTGGGCGTTCGGCTCACGCGTGCCACGGGGAGTCTCGTACGTGACCGTCACCGGCACGCTCCGGTCGGTGCCGCAGTCCTCCTCGCGAACGATGAGCTCCTGCGCCACGTCGACGAGACGGCGAGTCAGGTATCCCGAGTCAGCCGTACGAAGGGCCGTGTCGGCCAATCCCTTCCGCGCGCCGTGCGTCGAGATGAAGTACTCGAGCACCGACAGACCTTCGCGGAAGTTCGACTTGATCGGTCGCGGGATGATCTCGCCCTTCGGATTGGCCACCAGGCCGCGCATGCCCGCGATCTGACGGATCTGCATGATGTTCCCTCGGGCCCCCGAGTTGGCCATCATGTAGATCGGATTCGTCTTCCCGAACTGCGCCTCCATCGAGTCCTTGACCTTGTCGGTGGCCGCCGTCCAGATCTCGATCAGCTCCTGACGGCGTTCGTCGTCGGTGATGATCCCCTTTCGGTACTGCGACTCGATCCGGGACGCCTGCGTCTCGTAGTAGTCGAGGATCTTCGCCTTGTCCGGTGGCGTCGTGACGTCCTCGACGCCGAGCGTCACGCCGGCCCGAGTCGCGTAGTGGAACCCCAAGTTCTTCAGGTTGTCCAGGATCTGCTCGACCTGGTTACGGTCGTACCGGTGTACGGACAGGTCAACGAGCTTGGCGATATCCCCCTTCAGCAGGGGCCGGTTGACGTACTCCTCCGTGTCCGGGAACGCCTGGTTCAGGATGACCCGGCCCACCGTCGTGGTGATGATGGGCGCGCGACCGTTCTGCTCGACGTCGACGGTCTCGGGCATGAGCTCGGCAGGCATGACCTTGCCGGGGAGCCTGATGCGGATCTGGTCATGCAGCCGGATCCGCCGGTGGTCGAGCGCCATCAGCGCCTCGTCCGCCGATGCGAACGCCGGGATCGTCTTCTCGTCTTCGACCGGCTCTGGCTCGATCGTCAGGTAGTAGAGCCCTAGGACGATGTCCTGGTTGGGAACCGCGATCGGCCGCCCGTGCGCCGGCGACAGGATGTTGTTGGTCGAGAGCATCAACACGCGCGCCTCGGCCTGCGCCTCGGCCGAGAGCGGAACGTGCACGGCCATCTGGTCGCCGTCGAAGTCGGCGTTGAACGCCGTGCAGACGAGCGGGTGGATCTGGATGGCCTTGCCCTCGACGAGCACCGGCTCGAACGCCTGGATACCCAGACGGTGAAGCGTCGGAGCGCGGTTCAGGAGCACCGGGTGTTCCTTGATGACCTCCTCGAGCACATCCCATACGGTTGGACGGGCCCGCTCGACCATCCGCTTCGCGCTCTTGATGTTCTGCGCGAGACCCTGGTCGACGAGCCGCTTCATGACGAACGGCTTGAACAGCTCGAGGGCCATCTGCTTGGGCAGCCCGCACTGGTGCAGCCGGAGCTCCGGGCCGACAACGATGACCGAACGGCCCGAGTAGTCCACCCGCTTTCCGAGCAGGTTCTGGCGGAACCGCCCCTGCTTTCCCTTGAGCATGTCGCTCAGGGACTTCAACGGGCGGTTGCCGGGACCGGTGACCGGACGACCGCGGCGGCCGTTGTCGAACAGCGCGTCGACGGCCTCCTGCAGCATCCGCTTCTCGTTGTTGACGATGATCTCCGGCGCCTGCAGGTCGAGCAGCCGCTTCAGCCGGTTGTTCCTGTTGATGACGCGGCGGTACAGGTCGTTCAGGTCCGACGTCGCGAACCGCCCACCGTCGAGCTGCACCATCGGGCGCAGGTCGGGCGGGATGACCGGAACGGCGTCGAGCACCATCCCCATGGGTGAGTTGCGGCCCTCGGTGAAGTTGGAGACCACCTTCAACCGCTTGATCGCCTTCAGCCGGCGCGTCCCCTTACCCGTCGCGATCTGATCGCGGAGGTTGTCGGCCTCCTCCTCGAGCTTGAGGTCCTGGAGCAGGCGCTTGATGGACTCGGCGCCCATGCCCCCGTCGAAGTAGTCCCCGAACCGCTCACGAAGCGAGCGGTACACGGCGTCGTCGGCGACGAGCTGCTTGACCGTCAGGCCCTTGAAGGCCGAGAGCACCTCATCCAGGTGATCGGTTTCGCGCTTGGCCTGCTCGGTGATCCGGTCGACGTCGCGCTGCGCCTCGCGCCGCGCAGCGGAGAGCTGGGCACCCTTGGCACCCTCGCCCTCGAGCTCGCGGAGACGGTCCTCGAGCTCGCCGAGGCGGCGCTTGATTTCGTCGTCGCGCTCGGCGTCGACCTCGCGCTTCTCCTCGTCGATCTCGTTCTCGATCTCCGGGAGGTCCTTGTGCCGGCGATCCGAATCGACCCGCGTGATGACGTACGCGGCGAAGTAGATGATCCGCTCGAGATCTTTCGGGGCGATGTCGAGCAGGTACCCCAGGCGCGATGGAACACCCTTGAAGTACCAGATGTGGGTGACCGGGGCCGCGAGCTCGATGTGGCCCATGCGGTCGCGGCGGACCTTCGACCTGGTGATCTCCACACCGCAGCGTTCGCAGATGATTCCCTTGAAGCGGACGCGCTTGTACTTGCCGCAGTGGCACTCCCAGTCCCGCGTCGGACCGAAGATCCGCTCGCAGAACAGGCCGTCCTTCTCCGGCTTCAGCGTCCGGTAGTTGATCGTCTCCGGCTTCTTGACCTCGCCGTTGGACCAGGCCCGGATCTGGTCTGCGGTAGCAAGCCCGATCCGGATCTCGTCGAAGTAGTTCACGTCAAGCACTCAGCAGGCCTCCCCGTGCGTCGACCCCTGCATCTCGTATAACGATTTCGTGTTCCCGAAACCCCTGTGAGCAGCCAACTCAGTCGAAGTCCGCGCCGGCCGGCTCACGCCTCGACAGGTCGATGCCCAGCTCCTCGGCCGCGCGGAACACGTCCTCGTCGGTCTCGCGAAGCTCGATCTCCTCGCCCTCGGCCGAGCGGACCTCGACGTTCAGGCAGAGCGACTGCATCTCCTTGATGAGGACCTTGAATGACTCGGGGATCCCCGGCTCGGGGATGTTCTCGCCCTTCACGATCGCCTCATACACCTTTACCCGGCCCAGGACGTCGTCCGACTTGATGGTGAGCAGCTCCTGCAGCGCGTACGCCGCGCCGTAGGCCTCCAACGCCCACACCTCCATCTCGCCGAACCGCTGGCCGCCGAACTGCGCCTTCCCGCCGAGCGGCTGCTGCGTGATCATCGAGTAGGGCCCGGTCGATCGAGCGTGGATCTTGTCGTCGACCAGGTGGAGCAGCTTCAGGATGTAGGCCACACCCACCGTGACCGGCTCCTCGTAGGGCTCGCCCGTTCGCCCGTCGAACAGGACGGCCTTGCCGACCTCGTCGACCAGCCGCACGCCGTCCGCATTCGGATGAGCCGACCGGATCGCCTCGAGGATCTCGTTCTCACGGGCGCCGTCGAACACGGGCGTCTCGACATAGACGGGCCCGGTGAAGTCCTGGCCGTCCTTTCGGAACCCCACCAGCCCTGCCCACCCGAGGTGCGCCTCGAGGACCTGCCCGAGGTTCATCCGCGACGGCACGCCGAGCGGGTTCAGGATGATGTCGACCGGCGTCCCGTCCGCGAGGAACGGCATGTCCTCCTCGGGCAGGATCGTCGAGATGACGCCCTTGTTTCCGTGGCGGCCGGCGAGCTTGTCGCCGTCGGAGATCTTCCGCTTCTGCGCCACATATACCCGTACCAGCTGATTCACGCCGGGCGGGAGCTCGTCGCCCTCCTCCCGAGTGAACACCCGAACGCCGATGACCTTGCCGCTCTCACCGTGCGGAACCTTCAGTGACGTGTCGCGAACCTCTCGCGCCTTCTCTCCGAAGATCGCGCGGAGCAGGCGCTCCTCGGGCGTCAGCTCGGTCTCACCCTTGGGTGTGACCTTGCCGACCAGGTAGTCGCCGGGGTTCACCTCGGCGCCGATGCGGACGATGCCGCGCTCGTCGAGGTCCTTCAGGATCTCCTCGGAGACGTTGGGGATGTCCCGCGTGATCTCCTCGGCTCCGAGCTTGGTGTCGCGCGCGTCGACCTCGTGCTCCTCGATGTGGACCGACGTCAGCACGTCGTCCTTCACGAGACGCTCCGAGATGATGATGGCGTCCTCGTAGTTGTGGCCCTCCCAGGGCATGTACGCGACGATCAGGTTGCGGCCGAGCGCCATCTCGCCGGACTCCGTGGATGGGCCGTCCGCGATGACCTGGTTCTTCACGACCTTGTCGCCGGTCGCGACGATCGGCTTCTGGTTCATCGAGGTGCCCTGGTTGGACCGGCGGAACTTCTCGAGTCGGTAGGTGCGCAGGTTCCCGGTCCGCTCGCGGACCACGACGTCTTCCGCCGAGACGTCCTCGACAACTCCCGCCTCCTCGGCCAGGACGACGTCGCCGGCGTCCACCGCGGCACGGAACTCCACGCCGGTGCCCACCAGCGGGGCCTCGGAGCGGAGCAGGGGCACCGCCTGGCGCTGCATGTTCGCGCCCATGAGGGCCCGGTTGGCGTCGTCGTGCTCCAGGAAGGGGATCAGGGCCGCCCCCACCGAGATGATCTGCTTCGGCGAGACGTCCATGTAGTCCACCTCGTCCGGGGCAACCTGGTCGACCTCGCCGCCCTTGCGCCGAACCAGCACCGCAGCGTTCGCGAACCGCCCATCACTTTTCAGCGGCTCGTTGGCCTGGGCGATGACGTGCCGGTCCTCCTCGTCGGCCGACAGGTAGTCGATCTTGTCTGTGGCCTTACCGGCGGTGACGCGGCGATACGGCGTCTCGACGAACCCGAACTGATTGATCCGTCCGTAGGTCGACAGCGAGCCGATCAGGCCGATGTTCGGACCCTCCGGAGTCTCGATCGGGCACATCCGGCCGTAGTGGCTGGCGTGGACATCGCGGACCTCGAAGCCGGCGCGCTCGCGCGAGAGCCCTCCCGGTCCGAGCGCCGACAGGCGCCGCTTGTGGGTCAGGCTCGCCAGCGGGTTGGTCTGGTCCAGGAACTGCGACAGCTGCGAGGTCCCGAAGAACTCCTTGATCGACGCGACGACGGGCCGGATGTTGATCAGCGTCTGTGGGGTGATCGCCTCGACGTCCTGAGTGGTCATCCGCTCGCGGACGACGCGCTCCATCCGGGACAGGCCGATCCGGATCTGGTTCTGGATCAGCTCGCCGACCGAGCGGAGCCGCCGGTTGCCGAAGTGGTCGATGTCGTCGGGCTCGTACCCCTCTTCGCCCGCGTGGAGCTTCACCAGGTAGCGGACGGTTCGCAGCATGTCCTCGTAGGTGAGGATGCTCTTGTACTTGGGACCGCCCTCACCCTGCTCGTCCTTCTGGAGCTCGCCCCACACACGGTAGCGCGGCTGATCCCAGCCCTTCTTGTCGGGATTGGCCAGCTCGTCCAGTTGCTTGGCACGGGCTCGAAGCTGAGTCGCGAGGACGCCTTGGGCCGCCTCGAGCTTCTTGTTGACCTTGTACCGGCCCACTCGCGCCAGGTCGTACCGCTTGGGATTGAAGAAGAGGTTCTCCAGAAGCGTGCGCGCCGACTCCGCCGTGGGCGGCTCGCCCGGGCGGAGCTTCCGGTAGATATCCTCGAGCGCCTCCTCGGGCGTCTCGAAGTGGTCCTTCTCCAGGGTGTTCTGGATGGACGGGGCGTGCTCGAACAGCTGGAGGATCTCCTCGGTGGACCAGCCGAGCGCCTTCAGCAAGATGGTGACGCTCTGGCGGCGCTTTCGGTCGATGCGGACGCCGACGGTGTCCTTCTTGTCGACGTCGAACTCGAGCCAGGCGCCGCGCGACGGGATGATCTTCGCCACGAAGACGTCCTTGTCGGTTGTCTTGTCGATGTCATGGCTGAAGTACACGCCCGGCGAGCGGACGAGCTGAGACACCACGACACGCTCGGTGCCGTTGATGATGAAGGTCCCCCGCTCGGTCATCATGGGGAAGTCACCCATAAAGACCTCCTGCTCCTTGATCTCGCCGGTGGCCTTGTTGACGAACATGGCCTCGACGAACAAGGGGCGGGAGAACGTTTGATCCTTGTCCTTGGCCTCCTCCTCGGAGAACTTCTGCTCCTTGAAGGTGTGCTTCCCGAAGTGGAGCTGGAACTGCTCCGTGAAGTCCTCGATCGGAGAGACTTCCTCGAGGACCTCCTTCAGGCCCTCGGCAAGGAGCTGATCGAAGGACTCTCTCTGAACGCCGACGAGGTCGGGAAGCGGAAGGACCTCGTCGAGCTTGGCGAAACTGACACGATCGCGAACAGGGACCAGCTGGTCAGGCAAGAACTATCCCCCCCAGGGTGAATGCGGCGGCGCCTGGAATCCGGGCAGGCGGGAGACGGCACGGCAACAGAGCAGTCTACGAGAAGCCCCAGGCAGCGTCAATCCCCGGGCGGGGCACCCGGTCCAAATCGGGACGCAGGTTACTCCCCTGGCCCATCGGGGTCAACCCCTGATCGTCGTTCAGTGCCTGGAGCCGACGGCCGGTTGGGTCAGTCGCCCGTGGGCGTGAGAGCCGCGATGCGATGCTCGCCGCCGCTTGTGACGACTGCGGACTCGTCGACCATGCCGAGCGCGCGGGCGATATCCGCGACCGCGTTGCCCAGCGCAGTGGCTTGCTCGCTCGTCTGGATCCGGACGCCGCGCTCGGTCAGCACGCCGAAGAACTCCTCCATCCGCGCCCGGTCATCACCCAGGAGCGAGGCCTCCGATACCTGCAGCGCGCGAGCGAGTCGCTCGAGGGTCTGGATCGACGGCGCCACGTGGCCGTTCTCGTAGCGCGAGAGCCGAGCCTTCGGGATCCCCGAGATCTCCTCGAGATCCGACTGGGAGAACCCGGACTTGATCCTGTTCTCGCGCAAGCGCTGGCCGAACGTCCGCTCGTCACTCATATCCTGCCCCCCTGGGTACCGGTTGCGTCCGGAACCTACTGCGCCACTCCCAGTGCACGCAAACCGGGTTTCAGCATCGTCGGTCCTCAACCGCTCGACGCTTGAAGGCCGGGCCTACTTGACCTCGACCGTTGCGCCGGCGCCCTCGAGCTGCTCCTTGGCCTTGTCGGCGGCTTCCTTGTTGACCCGTTCGAGCACCGGCTTGGGGGCCCCGTCCACCAGATCCTTGGCCTCCTTCAACCCGAGGCTGGTGAGCGCGCGGACCTCCTTGATGACCTGGATCTTCTTGTCGCCGGCTCCGGTGAGGATGACGTCGAACTCCGTCTGCTCCTCGACCTCCTCGGCGGCCTGCGCACCCCCTGCGGCACCGGCCATCATCATGGGCGCGGCCGCAGCGGCCTTGACGTCGAACGTCTCTTCGAACTTCTTGATGAACTCGGACAGCTCGAGGAGCGTCATGTCCTTGAACTGGTCGAGCAGGTCGTCCGAGCTGATCTTCGCCATTCGGGTTCTCCTTCCTTTATTCGTCTGGAGCGTGATCCGGTTCGTCGCCGGTCGTCGCGCCTTCGTCTGGTTCGGTGGCTTCCGTTTCGTGTGATCCGTTGGCCGCCTCTGGTTCCTCCGCCGGCTCCTCCGGTGAGGCCGGTTCGGCCGTGTCCGCTTCGGCGGCGGTCTCGGCGGTGGGCGCCTCCTCTGTCTCACCCGGGCTCGTTTCGGCGTGAGGTGGCTCGGCCTTCTCGGCTGCACCCGCCGCCTCCGTCTCGACGGCCTCCCCGGGAAGCTTGTCGCGGTAGGCCTCGAGGAGTCCGACGAACCGGCTCTGCAGCTGTTGGAGCATCGACGCGGCGCGCGACATGTCGGCCTTCATGAGCCCCGCGATCCTCGAGAGCATCGCCTCGCGTGACTCCAGTGTTGCCAGAGCCTGCGCCTCGGCCGCGTCGAGGACACGGCCCTCCATGTATGCGCCCTTGATGACGAGCGCTGGGAAGCGCTTTGCCGCGTCGACGATCTGCTTCGCGGCCGCGACGACATCGCCCCGCACGAACGCGACCGCGGTCGGCCCGCTCAGCAACGCTTCGAGCTGGATGCCTGCCTCGCCCGCCGCACGCTGCATGAGCGTGTTCTTCACTATGGAGAACCTCGCCTCGTCCTGCAGGGACCGGCGGAGCTCGGTCGCGTCGTGGACGGTCAGGCCGCGGTACTCGGCGAGCAGAAGCGCCTCCGAGGATTCGATCCGGCCTTTGAGCGCCTCGACCTTCGCGATCTTCTCTGCACTTGGCATGTGCTTGTGGCTCCCTCGGTACATGAAAAAACGCCCCCGCAGGCGAGAGCGGAGGCGTGCTCCGTTCGGCACGTCCGATGGCCTCGGCAGGTACCGGCGTGGCCGGATGATGCGGCGCCCCTGCTGTCTGCGGCGCGTCCAAAAATACTCGGCGCGGCCGGCCTCGCCAACCGTCACCATGTTGAAGGGCATTATGTCGCGGGATCCGTACCCATGAGTCGTCCGTCGGGAGCAGTTCTGCTCCCCAGCCGGCGCGAGACGAACACCAATGCGAGGAACGTCGCCACGCCGATCCCGAGCAACGCGTCGTAGCGCGGGAACGGGACGTACTCGAACGAGATGTCGTGCACACCCGCCGGGACGAAGCGACCGACGAGGCTCGGCGCGAACATCTGCGGTTCGACCTCGTCGCCGTCCACGGTCACTCGCCAACGGTTGTCGAACGACGCCTTGAGGATCACGGCCGCGGGTCGTGTCACATCGACGGTTGCGCTCGCGCGTCCCTCGTCGAGCTGCAGCGACGCACCGACCACGACGCCGGGCGCCGCCTGCGGCGCCTCATCTCCTGTGACCGTTGGTGCGGCCGGCTCGAACCCGGCGAACGCAATGCCCGGGTAGACGTCCGCGCCCGGTAGGTCCGAGCCGAGCCACGGCGCGATCTTCTCGCCGAGGTTCGTTCGATCCGCTTCGATCGTCCGTCCGACATCGACGACCTCTACAGCTCCGTCGACGGCGATCTCCCACAAGGCGTGCCGGCCCCGCTCCGCAATCAGCTCGGCGTCCGCAGGTGGCGGACGCGTCGCCGGCTGGATCATGTACCGAACGTCGAACACGTCGAAGTGCGCCGGGTCGGAGTCGCGGAATCGGAACTCCGCGGGTGAGGACAAGGACCACGTCGGCCGGGTGAAGCCGACCTCTGGCACGTCGAGATTGAGCAGTTCCGCGTACAGCGGCACCTGGCCGACCCGATACGCCGCGCCCCAGTTCGAACGAAGACCGCCGTAGATCCGGCCCGGGGCACGCCGATCAGCGATCGCGACCAGCGCGGCGACGTCGGCACCCTCGGTCCGATCCGCGACCTGTTGCTCGTTGATCCATCGGGCACCGACGGCTGCCCAGCTCCAGCGCTCACCCCACGCCGGTGAGAGCACCAGCACGCCGAGCGAAACGAGGGCCACGGGGCGAAGGAAGCGCCAACTGGACGTCCACTCCCGGCGGCGCAACCAAGACGTCACGACCCTGCCGAGCCATGCGAGACCGATCCCCGCAAGGTACAGCCCCCCGAGGTGGACCCCGAAGACGTAGCGACGCAGGAACAGGTCGCCCGACCCCGGTAGCAGCCGCAGCGCCGATCCCCACGTCGTCCGCCCGAAGAAGAGCAAGAGCGACAGCAGCGTGAGCCCGACGACCACGCGAACGCGCTCGTCTCGGCGCCATCGCCACACACTGACTCCGAGCCCGACCGCCACCGCCAGGGAGATGACCGGGATGCGGTCACGATCGAACAGCTGGCCGGTGCCCATCCACGACAGGATCTGCCGCGCGCCGAACGAGTCGTAGAACACCTTCCCCCGCGAGAACTCGTCCTGGATCGTCGTCGCCCGATCGAGGAGTAACGGCACGATGACCCACGCCGCGATGAGGAACGCCCCGATCCCGACGAGGGCGGCGCGAGCGATCCGCTTCACGAATCGCGTCGGCCGAACCAGTACGAGCACCCCGAGCGACAGCAGCGCGAGGTACCCCGTGAGCAGGTGGACCGCGACGGTCATCGCGATCATGAGCGCCGCAACTGCGTACGAACGCCCCCGAGCCACCGCGCGGTAGCCGAACCCCCACGCGATCGGCAGCAGCCACATCCCCCACAGTTGCGTCCACGTGCCGTAGCCGCGCCAGGCGTAGCTCCCCCACTCGTAGCCCAGCGTCGGTGCGCTCGCGATGAGCGGTGACACGAGCGCTGCGGCGGCCGAACGCCATCGCCCGAGACCGAGAAGTCGTCCACCGGCGAACACCGCGATCGGCCACAGCGCGAGACCGAGATACAGCGTGATGGTGTACGCGCGGTGCGAGTCGACGGCGATCGCGAGGAGCCCCGTCAACACGTGTGGCAGGCTCTGGTAGCGGTGGAACCGGGACGACCCGAGCGCGAGCTGCGGATACCACCCGTCGAGCGGGAGATGGCCCTCGGACCACCGGTCCTCGGCCCACGCGATCATCGAACGGTGGACCGCGCCGTCGTTCAGGTTCTGCGCCGGTGAGAGCTCGGCGCGGAGCGCGACGAGGCCGAACAGCACCGCGAGCGAGACAAGAACCCACGGACCCCATCGGTGCATCGCGTTCGAACGACCGAAACGGGACGCGCGCGCGTGTGGACGGGACTCCACCGCTCGCGAGCGTAGCCCAGCGTTCCCGTGAACCTGGGGAATCTAAGCTCTCGTGCTGCGGGCTAGCCGACCTACGCCGGCGCCTCCGCCCGCGGGGCGTCCGTGTCCTTCAGCCGATTCGTGTCGATGGCGATGCCGGGACCCATCGTCGTCGTGAGCGTCAGGCTCTTCACGTACTTGCCCTTCGCCGCCGACGGCCTGCCCCGGAGGATCTCGTCCACGACGGCGACGTAATTCTCGAGCAACTGTCGATCGGAGAACGACTTCTTCCCGATGATCATGTGGACGTTGCCGGTCCGATCGGTTCGGTACTCGACCTTGCCGCCCTTGATGTCCTGAACGGCTTTCGCGATGTCGTTCGTGACGGTGCCGGTCTTCGGGTTGGGCATCAGACCGCGAGGGCCGAGCACGCGTCCGGCCTTTCCGACCGTGGCCATCATGTCGGGAGAGGCGACCGCCGCGTCGAAATCGATCTGTCCCCCCATCACCTGCTCGACGAGGTCCTCGGCTCCGACCACGTCGGCGCCGGCCTCGCGAGCCTCGGTCGCCTTCGGCCCCTGGGCGAAAACCGCCACGCGAACCGACTTGCCCGAGCCGTTCGGCAGGTTGACCGTTCCGCGGACGAGCTGATCCGCCTTCCGCGGGTCGACCCCGAGGCGGAAGGCGACCTCGACCGTCTCGTCGAACTTCGCGTCCGGGAACTGCTTCAGCACCGCGATCGCCTCGCCAGGTGTGTACTCGCGATCGCGATCGACGAGCTCCGCGGTCTTGGCGTATCGCTTCCCGTTGCCGCGTGTCACGACGCCACCTCCACGCCCATGCTGCGAGCGGTTCCGGCGAGGATCTGCATCGCGGCGTCGACGTCGTTGGCGTTCAGGTCGGCCATCTTGCGCTGGGCGATCGTGCGCAGCTGATCCTGGGTGATCTTTCCGACCTTGTTACGGTTCGGCTCGCCGGAGCCCTTCTCCAGTCCGACGGCCTGCTTGATCAGCTCCGCCGCCGGCGGTTGCTTGATGATGAACGTGAACGAACGGTCCTCGTAGATCGTGAGCTCGGCTGGGATCACCTGGCCGGCGAACTGCTGCGTCTGCTCGTTGTACTGCCGGCAGAACTCCATGATGTTGACGCCGTGCTGGCCGAGCGCCGTCCCCACGGGAGGCGCGGGGGTGGCCTGACCGGCGCGGATCTGAAGCTTGACGACGGCGAGAACCTTCTTCTTCGCCATGTGTGGCGTTCACCTCCTGCGGTGCAAGCGGCCGTGGTTGGCCTCCCGCGATCGAATCGGATGTTCCGTTGGGACTTCGATACAGAGAGTAACGGGGTGCCGCGCGCGGCGGCGGCTAGACCTTCGCGACCTGGTCGAACGACAGCTCCACCGGAGTCTCGCGGTCGAAGATGTTGACCAGCACCTTGAGCTTGCTCTGGTCGAGGTTGATCTCGCTGATCGTCCCGTTGAAGTCGGCGAACGGCCCCGAGATGATCCGCACGACGTCGTTCTCCTCGAAGCCCAGGCGGAACTGCGGCTTCACTTCTTCCTTCTTGACGGCCAGGATCTTCTCCACCTCGCGCTTCGACAGCGGCGTGGGCTTGCTGCCCGTCCCGGCGGCGACGAAACCCGTCACGCCCGGCGTGTTCCGCACCACGTACCAGGAGTCGTTGTCGTACACCATCTTCACGAGCAGGTATCCGGGGAAGACCTTCCGCTGAACGACCTGCTTCTTGCCACCCTTGATCTCCATGACGTCCTCCATGGGGATGTGGACGTCGAAGATCTTGTCTTCCATCTGCATCGTATGGATTCGGGATTCGAGATTCGTCTTCACCTTGTTCTCGTAACCGGCGTACGTGTGCACGACGTACCAGTCGCCGGGGCCCCGGAACGGATCGCGGACCTTCGTCTCCATCTCATCGGCGGCCTCCGCCGTGCCGTCGGTGGAGACCTCGGCAGGCGCCGTGGCGAGCGCGGCGTCTTCCTCGACGCCCGACAGGCCCGCGGAGGGCTCCTCTTCCTCGACGGGAACCTCGACGAGATCCGTCGGCCCGGCGCCGATGGCCTCGTTCGTCGACGGAAGTGGTTCCTCGCCGGTGGCGTCCTGGAGGATCGCAACGCCGGTCTCGGGCGGAACCTGCGATTCGGTCACGTCGACGCCGACCTGGAACGTCTCGCTCCCCCCGGTGTACGGCTCGCCGAGGTCGGCCGATGACCCGACGATGGGTGCGGCCTCCTCGATGGGTTCGGCCTCTCCGGCTCCGGCTTCATCGCCGGACTCCGCGTCCATGACGGGTTCGGCCTCCGCGACCTGCTCCGCCTCGGCAGTCACGGACGTCTCGTCCTCGGTCGGTGACTGCACGTTCTCGTTGGCTTCGTTCGCGTTCGTGTTCATGGTTGCCTCACGGTCACTTCGTTCGGGATGGGATGCGTCTGGATCCGCGACCGGATCAGTTGACGAAGACATCGAGCACGTACCGCGAGAACAGGACGTCGAGCCCGAACACGTACGACGTCATCACGACGACCGTAACGAGTACGACGGCGGTGTACGTGACGAGCTCCTGTCGCGTCGGCCAGATGACCTTCTTCAGCTCCTGACGAACCTCCTTCAGGAACTGTCGGGCGCCCGTGCGCTCACGCTTCTGCTGCTGCTGCGCACGTCGAGCCGTCACCGCGGCCTGAGCGCGTTCGACGCTCGTGCCTTGGCGACGCTGCGCCCGCTTCATCTGCCTGTTCATCGCTGCTCCTTGCAGGGGCGGAGGGACTTGAACCCCCAACCGCCGGTTTTGGAGACCGGTGCTCTACCAGGTTGAGCTACGCCCCTCCGAGGCCCGGAACGTCAGTATAGGGGTGCCCCAAACGCCCGGCAAAGCACGCTTCCTCGTCTGATGCCTTCCTCGAGACTCGCCCGATGGTGCGTGATGTTGGACACGCCCTCTCCTACACTTGCGCGGACGCTTCGCGACGGCCCCGGATCGCGAGCCTCGGATGCATCAGCCCGATGACCCGTACTCGCCCGCCGAACGGGCGACGCGGCGGCGTGTCTTCTCCTCTCCCCCAACGGGCGAGCCCGGTCCCGAGCCCACCGCTCAAGAAGGGATCGAGCACATCGAACAGTTGATGGAGTCCTACAAGGCCGCCATCCAGGAGCAACTGGAGGAAGGTCTATCGGGGATCCGCCACACCGCCGGCAAGCTCATGCAGGAGGTCGCCAACGAGGACTGGAGCACGACCGAGGGCAGCAGCAGCCAAGCCCGCTCGCGCCTCGTCCACGACCGTGAGCGCAACCAAGCGATCCGAAGCCTGATCCCCGAGAGCCGCCAGCACGGCGCGCCCCTTGCCGTCAAGGACGTGGCGGCGTTGCGAGCACAGCTCGCCGACATCACGCGGCAGATCGCCGGAGCCCTGCATGAACTCGCCGAACGCGATCAGGAGGTCATCGAGGCGGTTCGGTCCAGGATCCTCGAGCACGGCCAGCTGATGACCTCGGAGACGACGCGGATCTCCCGCGCGATGGAGACGTACGTGCAGCACGGCGTCGAAGCCATGGGGAAGCTTGCCGGCAGCATGGAAGCCCAGGTCCACCTGCTCACGACGCGAGGCGACGCGATCGCGGAGCGGGTCCGCGAGATCGTCGAGCCACAGACGGCGCTCCTCGGCGAGCAGCTGCAGCTGATGTACGACCGGATGGCGATCGACACGGCCGCGATCAGCGAGGCGACCAGCAGCCAAACGGAGCGCGACGAGCAACGGGGCCACGAGCTCGCCGAACAAGTTCAGCTGGTGTACGAGCGGATGGCGATCGACACCCGTTCGATCACGGACGCCGTGTCGGAGCTCAACACGGCGATGTCCCGCAGCATCATGGGGATCGCGCGCATGGTGCGTTCGGACGCCGAGGCGCTCCGGAGCGAGATCGTGCGAACCGCGCGGACGGATGACGGGCAGGTCGCGTCGATCCTCGAAGACCGGCTCGCGCGCGTCACCGACGAGATCGAGGCGGGTACGACCCGCCTGGTCGAACAACTCAATCGAGGCATCGCGGAAGCGCACGCGGGCTTGACGGCAAATCTCACGCGCGCGCTCGAGCAGCAGACGCCGGTCTCGGAGGAGCGTATTCGATCGATCGAGGAACGCCTCGACGAAGCCGCGGGCGAGCTCGACGCGAAGCTCGCCGGGAGGATCGAGGGACTCGGTCGGCTCGTTCGGTCCGACAACGTCACGCTCGCCGAGCAGGTGTCCGCCGGACAGGCGGCGACGAAGCAAACGCTCCGCGCGTTGAAGGAGCTCCAGGCGAACCTGCCGGGCGATGTGATCGAGCTGGTCGAGCAGCGCCTCGCGTCGCTCGCGGAGACGATCGAGCGTTCGAACGAGACGCTCGGCAAGCGCATCGACATGGTGGCGGACTCGATCGGGCGGCGGCAGGACAGCGAGATCCAGGTCGTCATCGACCGCATGGGCGACGCGATGCACGCGCTGGCGGGCCTGGGAAGGGTCGAGGAGGAGGAGCGGCCGCCCGAGCGCATCGAGCTCGAGTAACGCTCAGGCCAGGCGGATCTCCGCGATTCCCCGACGGATCGGGTACTCCGTCTTGCCGTCGCGTTCGACGGTCACCCATACGTCGAGCGTGGCCGTCCGGCGATCGGTCTGCACGTCGATGACCTTGCCCCCCGCGACGATCGTCTCGCCGACGAACACGGGTGCGCGGAACTGCACGCGGAGCCTCGTGAGTACCGAGACGTCGCCTGCCCATCGAACGATCGACGTCGCCAGGTGAGACATCGTGTACATCCCGTGCGCAATCACGCCCGGGAAACCAGCGGCCTTCGCGGCGTCGTCGTTGAGGTGCAGAGGATTCTGGTCGCCGGACGCGTCGGCGTAGTTCTTCATATCCTCCCGCGAGACGACGCGCTCGAGCGTGGGTAGCTCGTCACCCACGTGGACGTGTTCCGTCGCCATCGTCACCCGTCGCCCCGAACGAGCAGCGTGCTCGTTGCGACGACGACCGTTCGGCGCGCCTCGTCGCGCAGGTCGGTGTGCAGCGTGACGAAGCTCATGGCGCCTTTCGTCCGGATGTCGGCGATCGTCGTCTGTGCGGTGAGCGTCTCGCCGATGGTGAGCGGACGTCTCCACTCGTACTCCTGTTCAGCGTGCAGCACACGGGATAGATCGAGTCCGAGCTCGTCGTCCGCGAGCACGTTCCGGAGTCCCGCGGCGAGCTCGGGCGCCGTGGCGAACGTCGGCGGCACGTCGTCGCCTTCGTGCCCGATGACCGCGGCGAACTGCGCCACACGCTCCGCTTCGAGCGGGAACGCGATTGGTGGATAGGTCTTGCCGACGAGCTGGGCGTTCAGTGCCACGACGCGTCGTCGGTCGGAGCGCTCATGCGTGGAACGTCGTTGGGGAGAACGACCGACACCCTGGTCCCACCCGCGGCTGTCTCCCGCACGGCCTATTCACACCTCCCGATCATGCTGCGAACGTAGCCCCAGCCATGCGCCTCGACAACCGAGCGACGTTGCGTGACTCGCGGCATGATGCCACCTACGATCGGGCGAATGGAATCCATGACCGCTGAAGGCAATCCCGCCCGGCAGGGAAATCACGTGCCGGAGAGTGTGGAGGGCAAGACGGGTCCGCGCTCGAAGGCGATCACGGTCCTCATCGTCGACGACGAGCGGACGTTCGGCGAGGCGCTCGAGCTCGCGCTCGCGCGCGAGAAGGACTTCCGCATCGTCCACGTCGCCACCGATGCCACCCAGGCGATCCGCGCCGCGTCCGAGCACCAGCCCGACGTGGTGCTGATGGACGTGGCGATGCCGGGCATGAACGGCATAGAGGCGACGCGCCGTATCAAGGAGGCCGACCCGAACGCCGCCGTGTTGATCCTGTCCGGCCACGAGGACGAGCACCTGCTCGCACGCGCCGTCGCGGCCGGTGCCGTCGGCATGCTGCAGAAGACAGAGGCGATCGTGAACGTCGCCACATCGGTTCGGCGAGCCCACCGAGGGGAGCCGCTGCACGACGAGACCGAGGTCGAGGGGGCGATGCGTCGCCTCCGCCGTCGTCGACAGACCGATGACGACGCGGCTCGACGACTGGACCGACTCACGCCGCGCGAGACGGAGATCCTCTCGCTCATGGCCGAGGGCAAGTCGCAAGACGAGATCTCGACGCTGCTCCGCGTCACGCCGAACACGTTGCGGACGCACGTGCAAAACGTGCTGACGAAGCTCGCCGTGCACTCGAAGGTTGAAGCGCTCGCGCTCGCGATTCGCTACGGCAAGGTCGACACCGTCAACGTGACCGATCCGCCCGAACCCGCCGAGCGAACGAGCTGACAGCGGCGTACTTCCGGTAAGCGATTCAGCGTGTCTCGCGGTGAACCGTGTGACGGCGGTCCCACCGGCAGTACTTCCGTAGCTCGATCCGGTCACGGTCGTTCACCCTGTTCTTGACCGTCACGTAGTTGCGCCGCTTGCACTCGGTGCAGGCGAGCGTGATCGTCGGCCGGTTGCCTTCTTTCTTCGCCATGTGATCCCTACGCGGTGATCTTGGTCACTCGGCCGGCCCCCACGGTTCGGCCGCCCTCGCGGATCGCGAAGCGCAGGCCCTCCTCCATGGCGATCGGCGCGATGAGGTTCACGGTCATCTCGACGTTGTCACCGGGCATGACCATCTCGACACCCTCGGGGAGGTTCGCCGTGCCGGTCACGTCGGTCGTCCGGAAGTAGAACTGCGGACGGTAGCCGTTGAAGAACGGCGTGTGCCGTCCGCCCTCGTCCTTGGACAGGACATAGACCTGCGCGGCGAAGTCGGTGTGCGGCGTGATCGTTCCGGGCTTGGAGAGCACCTGACCTCGCTCGACCTCTTCTTTGTCGATGCCCCTGAGCAGCACGCCGACGTTGTCGCCGGCCTGTACCTCGTCGAGGAGCTTGCGGAACATCTCGAGGTCGGTGGCGGTGGTCTTTCGCGTGTCCTTGATACCGACGATCTCCACCTCTTCCATCTTCTTGAGGATCCCGCGCTCGACGCGACCCGTGACGACGGTGCCGCGCCCGGTGATGGAGAAGACGTCCTCGATCGACATCAGGAACGGCTTGTCGACGTCGCGCGTCGGTTCGGGGATATAGGTGTCGCACGCCGCGAGGAGCTCGTCGATCTTGCCGATCCAGGTGTCGTCGCCCTCGAGCGCCTTGAGTGCGCTCACGTGGATCACGGGCACCTCGTCACCAGGGAACTCGTAGGACGACAGGAGCTCGCGGACCTCCAGCTCGACCAGGTCGAGAAGCTCCGGGTCGTCGACCATGTCGCACTTGTTGAGCGCGACGACGATGTATGGAACACCGACCTGACGGGCGAGCAGGACGTGCTCGCGCGTCTGGGGCATCGGCCCATCGGCAGCGGAGACGACCAGGATCGCCCCGTCCATCTGAGCGGCGCCGGTGATCATGTTCTTGATGTAGTCGGCGTGACCAGGGCAATCGACGTGCGCGTAGTGGCGCGAGTCCGTCTGATACTCGACGTGAGCGATGGCGATGGTGATCCCGCGCTCGCGCTCCTCCGGCGCCTTGTCGATCTGGTCGAACGGCGTGAAATCGGCGAGGCCCTTCGACGCCTGAACCTTCGTGATCGCGGCGGTGAGGGTCGTCTTGCCGTGGTCGATGTGACCGATCGTCCCGATGTTCACGTGCGGCTTGTTCCGCTCGAACTTCTTCTTCGCCATGTGCTCGTGCTCCCCTGGACCCGCGCTCAGTTGCTCGTAGCGGGGGCGGGATTCGAACCCGCGACACAGCGATTATGAGCCGCTTGCTCTGCCACTGAGCTACCCCGCCCGGCCGCCGAAGTCTACCCGTGCACGCAGCGAGATGACCTGGTGGAGGGGACGTTTGGGCAGACTCTCATGCGCCCGGTTCCTCGCGATTCGCCGCCTCGTCGGCCGCGGCGACGATCCACTCGCGAGCGTCGGTCACCGTCGCGTCGACGGGGATGACGCCGTCCGCGCCGGCCATCGACAGGACACCCCGGACGCGGGAGCCGTCGGGGGCCGCCGCCCGCATGACCTGCTGCCGCCACCGGAAGCGCTCCACGAGGTGCACGAGCATTCGAACGCCGGCGCTGTCGAGATACTCCACGCCTGACAGATCGACGACCATCCCGAGCGCCGTGTTCTGCACCGCGTCGACGATGGTCTCCTCGAGCTCGGACGCGTTGGACAGGTCGATCTCGCCGGTGATCCGCGCGGTCAGGACCTCGCCGTCGCCCTCCAAGGTCATTCGGGCGGGCCCGGTCACTGGCTGCCCGCAGTCGACACCGGGCGCCTCATGCGAACGGTCGTCCCCGATCCGCCCCGCTCGATCGTCACCTCGGGCATGCACGCATGGATCATCCCCAGCCCCCGCCCCCCGTCACCGCCGCGAAGCGGGCGCCATTTTCCGCCGTCGCGAACCTCGACATCGACGTGGCCGTCGTCGAGCCGCGCCTGGATGTCCACCCAGCCGTCCCCGGGGCCATACGCATGCCGGATCGAGTTGGTCACGGCCTCGGTCGAGGCAAGGACGATCTCCTCGGAGTCCGGCCGCGGGACCCCGTTGACCGAGAGCCATCGGTGGAGCGAGCGCCGGACGCGCGAGAGCGTCCTGGGTTCGGCATCGATGCGGAGATGAACGCCCTCGGCCGGAACGGGTAGCTGCCGGATGGCGAGCAGCGCGATGTCGTCGGTCACGTCGCCCGGAACCATCTCGGCAAGCAGCCGGTCACAGAGCTCTTCGACGTTGAGCAAGGCGTGCGCCTCAGCGATGCGGAGCAACCGCGCGAGGCCGTCGTCGAGCGCGAGATCGCGCCGGTCGACCAGGCCGTCCGTGTACAGGATGAGCGTTGTCCCCGGCTCTATGCGGACGCTGGTCTCTCCGAACCGCGCGTGCTCGCCGATCCCCATCGGGGGCCCCGGCGGGGCATCGAGGAACTGGGCGGCGGTCCCGTTTACGACGAGCGGCGGCGGATGGCCAGCGTTCACCAGCCGGCCCTCGAGCGTGTCGAGGTCAACGACGAGGTAGAGCATCGTCACCATCTGGTCCGAGGCAATCTGGCGGAGCAACGCCTCCGCGCGGACCGCGACGACATGCGGCGGATGCCCCTCGAGCGCGTACGCGCGCACGGCCATCCGGAGCTGTCCCATGAGGCTCGCCGCCTCGAGTCCGTGTCCCGCGACGTCGCCGATCACGAGGGCGACGGTCGACGGCGTGATGGGGACAACGTCGTACCAGTCGCCACCGGCGTTGAACCCCGCTTCGGCCGGCTCGTACCGTGCGGCGACCTCGACGCCCTCGATGTCGTCGAACGAACGCGGCAGCAGCGCCGTTTGCAGCGTGTCGGCGATGCGGTGCTCCCGCTCGAACTGGTGACGCTCGGTCACGTCTTGGACGATGCCGAGCATCCGAACCGGTGCCCCGGCTGCGTCGCGCGTCAGACGCGCCCGGCCGAACAGGTGTCGCGTCTCGCCGTCGGGAAGGACGACCCGGTACTCGATGTCGGCGACGCGCGTGCGGCCGCTCTCGAGCGCAGACTGCACGTTCTCGCGGATCCGGGACTGATCTTCCGGTGGGGCGAGCTCGATCGCCCTGTCGAACGTCACCGGGAACGACTGTGGTTCGGCGCCGTGGATCCGGTACATCTCGTCGGACCAGTGCACTTCGCCCGTGATGACGTCCCACTCCCAGGTCCCGATCCGAGCGACCTCGTGCGCCTCGGCCAGCGCGCGTTCACTTCGCCGGAGGCGGGACTCGGCCTCGCGTCGTTCGGCGACCTCGCGTTCGAGGAGCTCGTTCGCGGCCGACAGCTCGGACGTACGTTGCTGGACGCGGGTCTCGAGATCCGCCGCGGCGCGTTCGAGGGCTTGTCGTGCGCGCGCTCGCTCCTCGACGAGGGACGCCAGGAGGAACGCGGTGAAGGCGACCGTTGCGTTGAACGCCTGAAGCGTCAGCATCGTGTCGAACAGCCGCGCGTTGGCGAACGGACCACGACCTTCGACGGCGGCCCACGTCGCCGCGACGCACGCGATGATCACCGCCGGCGCCGCACCGGCGTGCCGGAACCGCCACGCCGCCCACCCGACGACGGGCAGGACGAGGAACAGCAGCTGAATATCGGAGGTGACGGCGTATGCGGCCACCAGGACGAGAACCACGCCGAGCGCCGCGGCCTCGAACGCGGTCGCCCACCGGAACGCGACGCGTCGCTCGCGGATCGTCGAGAGGAACAGTAGGAGCGGAGCGAAGACGAGCACGCCGACGGCGTCGCCGGCCCACCACACGGACCATGCGGCGAGGAACCGCTCGGTGGGGATGGCGCCCGAAAGCACGAGCGTGCCCGAACCGATCGTCGCACTGACGAGCATGCTGAGAAGTGCCGCCAGGCCGACGAGCGCGACGACGTCGCGCGGGCGGTCCATCCGGCTGTGGAACCCCGTCGCGAGCAGGAGCATGGCGGCGATGAGTGGGGCGACGGTGTTTCCTACTGCAGTTGCAGCGGCGGCGAGCGCCGTTTCACTGATCGGGAGGTTGACGGCGAACGCAGCGATCGCGATCGCCGGCCACAGCCTCCGGCCGAAGAGGAGGAGCCCGACGACGGCGATGCCCGATGGGGGCCACAGAGGCGTGATGTTGCGCTCGATCAGCGCGAGCTTCAGGCTCAGCTCGGCTGCGAACCAATAGGCCGCGCCGACCAGGACGGCTACGACGAGGTCGTTGGAGAGCGCGGGCGAGAACCGCCGAGACGCGGGCGGCGAACCGGCCATGTTGGGTGTACCTTCGCGCACATCTGCCCGGGCGTCACGCAACCCGTGGCGGGCGCCCCTCCGCAACTCGCTCAGAGCTCGCCGATGGACAGACCAACTTCCAGGGAGAACGTTCGCGCGTCGAGCCGGAGAGGGGATTCGAACCCCTGACCCCCTCCTTACCATGGAGGTGCTCTGCCGACTGAGCTACTCCGGCGGAGCGGCCATGATAGCGAGGAGGTGGGCAGGATCGACCGCACCAGCGTGTCGCGGCTGATGGCGCTCGTGCTCGCGTTCGCCGCGGTGGCGTGCGCGGACGCACCAGCGCCCAGCGAGAGCGCGGCCGAGCGCCCGCGGCTCGTGATCGAGGCGGCCGACGGACCCGTCTCCGTCGACGTGGAGGTCGCCGACGAGGGGTTCGAGCGACGCGTCGGTCTCATGGGCCGAACGAAGCTCCCCGCCGGCGCCGGGATGGCCTTCCTGTTTCCCGAACCGACCCCCGGCTCGTTCTGGATGAAGGACACGCTCATCCCGCTCTCGATCGCGTTCTGGAACGAGAGCGGTGCGATCGTTGCGATCCTCGACATGGAACCGTGTCCCGACGACGAGTGTCCGTCGTACGACCCCGGAGTCGACTTCGTCGGTGCGCTCGAGGTGAACCAGGGATTCTTCGACGAGCACCGCATCGACGTCGGCGATCGCGTTCGGCTGGTTGGCGTCCCGGTATGAGCGACGGCTGTTTGCTCTGCCGCGCCGACCACGTCACCGCGTGGCACTTCGAGGACGATGAGTGCTGGGTGGCCGACTGCCTGGTGTGCGCGACGCCGATGATCGTGTGGCGGACGCACGGGCTCCCCGACGACGACGATGAGCGGCGACTCCGAACGCGCCTGGAGCAGATCGCGGCCGAGCGCTACCCGGAAGGGTTCTGGATCGACGACGAGCGACGACGCATCCCGGACCACTGGCACGCGCACGCCCGTCCAGCCGGTGGGTTCTTCGACCCCGCGAGCGAGTTGTACGACCGGTTCGGTTGACACGACGTGAACGCGATGAATCTTCGCTCCGAGGTCTCGAAGGTCAACTGGTACCACTCGATTCCGCTCGGCGACGGCGTCGTGACCCCTGGGGCCGACGACACGCCGTCACGACTCCCGAAGATCCACATACCGGACGACCTGTCGGGCAAGACCGTCCTCGACGTCGGCGCGTGGGACGGGTTCTTCTCGTTCGAGGCCGAACGGCGGGGCGCTTCGCGCGTGCTCGCCACCGATTCGTTTTCATGGACTGGCCAGGGGTGGGGCACGAAAGACGGGTTCGAGCTGGCACGCCGCGCGCTCGGATCGCGGGTCGAGGACCGTGAGCTCGACGTGCTCGATCTCTCTCCAGAAACAGTCGGCGTGTTCGACGTCGTGTTCTTCCTCGGCGTGCTGTACCACATGAAGCATCCGCTGCTCGCGCTGGAGCGCGTCTTCTCGGTGACGCGCGAGTTGTTGATCATGAGCACGTTCGTGGACGCAACGTGGACGCGCCGTCCCGCCGCTGCGTTCTACCCCCGCGCGGAGGCGAACAGCGACCCGACCAACTGGTGGGGACCGAACCCAGGAGCTGTCGTGGCGATGCTCGAGACGGCCGGGTTCACGCGAGTGGAGGTCGTCGACGGGCCGACGCCGTTGCGGAGCCGGCTCAAGGTGGGCATCCGTCGCCGCCTGGGCGGGGGCGCGCCGATCCTTCCGACGTTGTGGCAGGGAGCAATCGTGTGTCACGCACGCCCGTAGTCGACCGGCGATTGCTGTCGCTACGCGTTCGTTCGGTGCAAGAAGGGCGTGGGAGGGGGAGGATTCGAACCTCCGTAGGCTACGCCGGCGATTTTACAGACCGCTCCCTTTGGCCGCTCGGGCACCCTCCCGGGGAACGATGACGAGGATAGCAAGCGTTCCAGGCCCGGGCGCCATTGCGCGCCGCCACGCAGGAATGGCGAGCGCGCGCCGCTTCGTAAGATGTCCCGCGTGGCAAAGACCGATTTCTCATTCGACATCGTGTCCCAGGTCTCGATGCCCGAAGTCACGAACGCGGTCGATCAGGCCCGCCGAGAGCTCGCGCAGCGGTTCGACTTCAAGGACACCGGCACGGCGATCTCCCAGGACGAGAAGGTGATCGAGGTGCGCTCGTCCACAGAGGACCGGCTGAAGGCGGCGGTCGAGGTCCTGAAGGAGAAGGCCGTGCGACGCGAGATCAGCCTGAAGGCGCTCCACTTCGGCCCGGTACAACCTGCGGCGAAGGGCACCCAGAAACAGTCGATCGACGTGAACGTAGGGATCTCCGACGACAAGGCGCGCGAGCTGGTGAAGTTCGTGAAGGGCCTCAAGGTCAAGGTTCAGGCGCAGGTCCAGGGGGACCAGGTCCGCATCACCGGAAAGGCCAAGGACGACCTGCAGACGGTGATCCGGGCCGTCAAGGAGAAGGACTTCGGCCTCGCGCTCCAGTTCGTCAACTTCCGCCCGTAGCCGCCTCCGACGTGCCGCTTTGTCTCGCCGTTCAAACGACGAGTACAGTGCGCCGATCGGAGGTGGTCGAGTGGACGTCGAACGACTGAAGGCCCGCGCGGACGAGATCGCCGAACGAGAGAGCGCCCGACTCCTCGAACGGACGGCGGCGTCGAAGAGCCTGTTCGAGCGCGCCATGCGGAGCATGCCGAACGGTGTGGCCTCCAACTTCCAGGCCGGCCACCCCTATCCCGTTTACCTGAGCAAGGGGCAGGGGTCGAAGGTGTGGGACGTCGACGGGACCGAGTACATCGACTTCCACGGCGGCTTCGGCGTGAACGTCGTCGGGCACGCGCACCCGAAGATCGTCGAGGCGATCCGCAAGGTCGCCGACCAGGGCATCCACTTCGCCGTCACCACGGAGACCACCGTCGCGCTGGCCGAGGCGATATGCGAGCGGTTCCAGCTCGAGCAGATGCGCTTCGTGAACTCGGGGACCGAGGCGACGATGGACGCGATCCGGGTCGCACGTGCCGCGACCGGCCGCGACCTCATCGTGAAGATGGAGGGCTCCTATCACGGGCACCACGACTCGGTCCTGTTCTCCGTCGTGCCGGAGGCCGACGTCCTCGGGCTTCGTCACAACGTCGACCAGCAAGGCCGCACGTGGTACACGACCGAGCCGACCTCGAAGGGTGTGCCCCGCGCGCTATGGGACACCGTGATCGTCGTCCCGTTCAACGACGCCAACGCGGTCGAGCAGGCGTTCGCCGACAACCCGGACCGGATCGCGGCGGTGATCCTCGAGCCGGTGATGATGAACATCGGTCTCGTTCCGCCGAAGCCCGGCTACCTCCAAGCGCTCCGCGACGCGTGCGAGCGGAATGGCGCCGCGTTGATCTACGACGAGGTGAAGTGCGGTGGGACGATCGCCTACGGTGGAACGACCGAGCGGTTCGGAGTCAGGCCTCATCTCGCCGCGTACGCCAAGGCCGTGGGGGGCGGCGCGACGATCGGCGCGTTCGGCGGCGAAGCTCGGTTCATGGACCTCGTCTCGCGCGGCGCCGCGCAGCAGGGAACGTTCAACGGGAACCCGCTGTCGGCCGCGGCAGGTCTGGCCGCGCTCACCGAGGTGCTGACCAAGGACGCGTACGACCACCTCGGGAAGCTCGGCACGATGTTGGCCGAGGGTTGCGAGCGGGCCATCGGCGACAGCGACCTTCCGGCTCACGCCGTCGACCTCGGAGCGAAGGGCTGCGTCTCGTACCGGAAGGAACCGCTCGAGAACTACCGCGACTTCCTGGAGACGATCCCGGAGCTCTTCTACGCCTCGTTCTCGTGGATGATCAATCGCGGGATCTTCATGACCCCGGGCGACGAGGAGCAATGGACGATCTCGGTGCAACACACCGAGGAGGATGTCCAGCGGTACGTCGACGCGTTCTCGGAGTTCTGCGCCGAGCTCGGGTCCTGACGAGACCGTGACGGCCGTCCGGGCCGTCCTGCTCGACCTCTACGATACGCTCGCGTGGACCGAGTGGCCCAGGCTCCGCGCGCTGTTCTCCGAACGAACCGGCGTCGAGCCGCGAAGGTTGATGAACGCGTTCGCGACCACACGCAGGCGCCGGTCCCTAGGTGAGTTCGAGAGCGTGGAGGGCGACCTTCGAGCGGTGCTCGAGGCGGCAGACGTCGAGGCATCCGAGGCTCTGGTAGGCGAACTCGCACGACTGGAGGGGGACGTGCTCGAGCGGGGCGTCCATCTCTGGGACGACGCACTGCCGGTGATCGCCGAGCTTCGGGCGCTCGACGTACCCGTGGGCGTGGTCAGCAACTGCGATCACTCGACGCGGCCGATCGTCGATCGCCTCGGCATCGCCGAGGCGGTCGACGCGGTCCTCCTCTCCTTCGAGGTCGGCGCGGCGAAACCCGACCCCGAGATCTACCTCGCCGCGCTCGACGCGATCGGAAACCCGGAACCCTCGGCCACCGTGTTCGTCGATGACCAGGCGGGATACTGCGACGCAGCGGCGGCCCTCGGCATGCGAACGCTGCTCATGCTGCGCGACGAGGCGTCTCCCGTTGAGGGAGTGAGCGAGCCCCGAGACCACCGGGTGATCCGGGACCTCCGGGCTGTCGTCGATCTTCTCTGAACGAACGGGCGTCAGACGGCCAGCTCGCGCTTGATCTCCTCGAGACGCGCGACGCGCGCTTCCGTCGGCGGGTGCGTCGAGAACAGGTTCGCCAGGCTCCTCGAAGCCTGACGTCCGCGGAACGGATTCACGATGAACAGGTGCGCCTCCGCGGGGCTCACCGTCGCCGGGACCGGCACCTGCTTGGCCGACGCCTCGAGCTTCCGCAGAGCGCTGGCAAGCGCGTCGGGGTCGCCCGACAAGATCGCCCCGGACTCGTCGGCCTGGTACTCGCGCGAACGGCTCACGGCCATCTGGATGATCGCAGCGGCGATCGGCGCCAGGATCCACGCGAACAACAGCCCGAACGCGCCGAGCGGGTTCTCGTCGTCCCCGCCGAACCACAGCGCGAATCGCGCAAGGAACGTGATGCTCAGCCCGATGGCCGCGGCGATGCTGGAGATCAGGATGTCGCGGTTGGCGACGTGTGAGAGCTCGTGGGCCAGAACGCCGCGGAGCTCGCGTTCGTCGAGGATCTGCAGGATGCCCTTCGTCACGGAGACGGCGGCGTGGTCGGGGTTCCGCCCCGTGGCGAACGCGTTCGGCTGCATCATGTCCGAGACGTAGATGCGAGGCATCGGCATCCGATTCGTCTCCGTGAGCTCTCGGACGATCCGGTAGAGCTCCGGCGCCTCCTGCTCCGTGACGGGCTTGGACCGCGTCGTAGCAATGGCGATCTTGTCGCTGAACCAGTACATCGAGAAGTTGAAGACAAGCGCGATCGCGAGCGCGATGATGGCTCCCTGCGATCCGCCGAGCACGCTCCCGATGACGATGAACAGGCCACCCAGGGCCGCGATCAGGATCCAGGTCTTGACTCTGTTCAGGCCGATCAACTCGACCTCATCCTCCTTCGAACGTTGCCGACATACACGACGACCTCCGCCCGGCGGCCAAGGTCGGTCGGTACCTGCATGTTCTCACAGGTCGTTCGTCACACCGCCTCACCAGGTTCGTCGCGAAGGCGACAGTGAGTCAGCGCTCGACGAGGGTTGAGAGCGGCGGGAACCTCGCGATGAGCTCCGGCCAGACGCCGATTGCGACCACCGCCACCGTCGTGATGAAGGTCACTGCGGTGACGAGCGCCGGCGACATCAGTGGTCGGTCCTGCTCGGGCTCGACGAACAGCATCTGCCGCGGCACCGCCAGGTAGTAGTACAGGCTGATCACCGAGTTCACGATCATGATCACGGCGAGGACGGTTCCGATCCCGCCGCGCTCGATCGCCGCCCCGAACACGACGAACTTCGCCCAGAATCCGGCCGTGGGTGGGATCCCGGCAAGCGAGACCATGAACACGGTCATGGCGAACGCGAGCAAACCCGCGCGCCGGCCGAGACCCGCGAAGTCCGAGATCAGCAGCCCGCGCGACTCGCGCGACATGGCGATCACCACTGCGAACGCGCCCAGCGTCATGATCGCGTAGATCAAGATGTAGGTCACGGCCGCGGCGAACGCGTCCTGGTTCACGCCTGTGTCGGATGAGACCAGCGCGAACGGCAGCAACATGTAGCCGGCCTGGGCGATGCTCGAGTACGCGAGCAGGCGAACCACCTGCTGTTGCTGGAGTGCCACGAGGTTCCCGATCGTCATCGTGGCGATCGACAGCGCGGCGAAGATGGGCGTCCAGAACGCGTGCTGGTTCACGAACGCGACGAACATCAGCTGCAGCAGCCCGGCGAAGCCCGCCGCTTTGGACGCGGTCGCCAGGAAGGCGGCGACGGGAACGGGAGCTCCCTCGTACGTGTCCGGCGCCCAGAACTGGAACGGCACCGCGCTCACCTTGAATGCGAACCCGGCGACGACGAACAGGATCGCGGCGAGCACCAACGTCTCCTGTCCTCTCGGAAGCGGTCCGGATAGCGCGGTCGCGATCTCTCCCAGGTTCAACGAGCCCGCAACGCCGTAGATCAGGCTCATCCCGTAGAGCATCACGGCGGTCGAGAGCACGCCGATCAGGAAGAACTTCAGCCCCGCCTCGTTCGAACGCGGATCCGACTTGCGGAACGCCGCGATGAGGAATCCCGGCGCGCTGACGAGCTCGAGCGAGATGAACAGCATCAACAGGTCCCGCGAGGACGGCATCAAGAGGCAGCCCAGGAACGACGTGAGCAACAGGAAGTAGTACTCGCCCTGGTAGAAGCGCCCATCGCGGAAGTACCGGAGCGAGATGAGCAAGACGAGCAGCGCAACCACGAGGAAGAACGTCTTGAACAGCACGGCGAACCCGTCGACGATGAACATGCCATCGAACGTCGTCCGGTCCTCCCCGATCAGCGTCAGCGTCGCGACGAGGGCGGCGACGGTGCCGACGAAACCGATCGGCATCGTGAACCACTTTCGCCGCGCCGAGAGGAACGCATCGGCGATCAGCACGAGCAGGATCGTCGCCGACAGGATCGTCTCGGGCAGGATGGCGTGGTAGTCGATCGACTGGTTCATCGCTCGCTACGACCCGTCCGAGGGGTGCACGATCTGATCTCTCAACCCCCGCCCAGCACCCGCGCGAGCGCCTCGACCGGCTCCTGCGTGACGCCGAAGACCAGGCTCGGGAACAATCCGAGCGCCACCGTCGCGATGAGAAGGGGCGTCCACGAGACCCACTCGACGGCGACGACGTCGCCGAACCCCGCCTCGCGCCACTTGTCGGGAAGCGTGCCCATGTTCACGCGCTGGAGCATCCACAGGAAATAGCCGGCCGTGAGAATCGTACCGATGCCCCCGGCGACCATGAACACCCGGAACAACAACGTGTGCCCAGCCTGATCGAGGATCGACGAAGGATTGAACGCCGACAGCAGCGCCATCACCTCGCCCCAGAAGCCGGCCAGACCGGGCAGTCCGAGCGAGGCGATCGCAACGAACGCGAACACGCCCCCGAGGTACGGAAGTTTCTGCAGCACCCCGCCGCCGATCTCGGCGATCTCACGGGTGTGGTAGCGGTCGTACAGCGAACCGACGCAGAAGAAAAGCATGCCGGTGATGACCCCGTGCGCGACCATGCCGAAGATCGCCGCGTTGATCCCGATCGGTGTGAGCGTGGCGATGCCGAGCATCACGAACCCCATGTGTCCCACTGAGCTGAACGCGATCAGCCGCTTCAGGTCGCGCTGGGCGAGGCACGCAAGCGCGGCGTAGACGATGGCGATCGCGGCCAGGGCGCCGATCCACGGCGCGTACTTCTCCGCGCCGTACGGCAGGATCGGCAGGGCGATGCGAATGAAGCCGTATGTGCCCATCTTCAGCATGATCGCC